>DASXHY010000315.1:0-4207 GCA_036488095.1 Verrucomicrobiia bacterium
CGGAGTGACGCGCCCTACCACAACAAAAAAGCAGGCCATTCGGCCTGCCTTGCGAAAGATTTGATTCGGGATCTTACTCCGCCTTTTCAGCCTTGGCTTTTTTGGCCGGCTTTTCGGCTTTGGGAGCTTTCTCGGTTTTAGCTGCCTTCGGCTTCTTTTCAGTCGCTTCAGCTTTTTCTTCGGCCGGAGCGGCCTCGATGTGGCGGCCTTTGCCGCGTTTCTCGGTCCGTTCACCGGTTTTTCCTTCCGGCGCGGAAGCAGCTTCAGCGGCGGCCGGCAGCGGATTCGTGCTTTCCACGCGGAGTTTCAGCGTGGCATTCACGTCATGATGCAGGCGCAATTCCACGTCCTGGTCGCCCAACGTGCGAATCGGGTGCTCGATGTGAATTTTGCGTTTGTCGAGGGTGATGTCGAACTGATGCTTCAACTCGTCCGCAATCATGCCGGTCGTGACCGTGCCGAACATCTTGCCGTCCTCGCCCGTCTTGACCTTGATCACGCAAATCAGCTTCGTAACGCCCTTGGCCAGTTCGCTCATCGTGTTGAACTCATGAGCTTCGCGCTCGGCGCGGCGCTGCTTGAGCGCTTCGAGACGGCGCTTGTTCGCCTGCGTGACCGGGATCGCCAGTCCTTGCGGGAACAAATAATTGCGGGCGTAACCGGCCGCGACACGGACCTGGTCCGACTCGCCGCCGAGTCCGATAATGTTGCTGGTAAGAATGTCTTCAGTTTTCATGTGACCGTTAAATCGTTAAGTAGGTTAAATCAGTTAAATCGTGGAATCAAAAAGGAACGTCGTCATCAGCCGGCGGCATGTCCGGCTCCGCGGTGGATGATGGGGCAGGGGCGCTGGGCGCCGCGGGACGGCGTGGGGCTTCTCCGCCACCACTGCCTTCATTGCGGTTTCCACCGCCGAGAAATTGAAATCCTTCCACCACCACGCCCAGCTTGCTGCGTTTCTGGCCGGTTTGTTTGTCGTCCCATTGATCGAGCTTCAGGCGGCCTTCCACCAGGAGCGGACTTCCCTTTTTCATGTATTGCGCGAGCGTTTCAGCCTGCCGGCCAAAAGCGTCCACGTCCACGAAAGTCACTTCCTCCTTTTTCTCGCCCGCTTCGTTCGTCCAATTGCGGTTCACCGCCAGGCCGATTTTGGCAATGGCCATTCCCTTGGGAGTATAGCGCAATTCCGGATCGCGCGTCAGGTTCCCGACCAGGATGACTTTGTTGTAGCTGGCCATGGCCGTGAATTATTTGGCGGCAGTCGCGATCTCGGCGGCGTTGGTGAACAGCACGCGGAACACTTGCTCGTCCAGCGCAAAACGCTGTTTCAACGAGCCCAGCGCACCCGGCTCAATCTCAAAAATCACATTCACGTAAAAACCGGAATTGTGTTTCTTGTCGGCGATGCGGGCAAAATTCTTTTTGTCCATCTTTTGCACCGTCTCGACTTTTCCGCCGGCGGCCGTGATGTCGGAGGAAATCTTGTCGATCGCATCCTTGATGCCTTCCTCTTTGCCCGCGGTTTCCAATATAAACAGACCTTCGTATCGTTTCATTTTGTTCCTGACTTATAAATTTTCAAATGCTTCAACTCTCAAATTCTTTAACTCACTAACTCTTTAACTCTTCAACTACTCCGTTGAACTGGCTCATCGCCTTCTGTATTCCGGCCTGCAACCACATTTCAGTTTGGTCCGCCGCCGCCGTCAAAATTTTTTCCACCAGGTCCGCTTCGGCCGTGCTGAATCGGCCCAGCACATAATCCGTTATTTCCCGCGCGCCGTCTTTGCGCCCGATGCCGATCCGCAGCCGCGCGAACTCGCGCGTGTTCAGGTGCTGCTCGATGGACTCCAGCCCATGATGCCCGCCACTGCTGCCGCTCGGACGCAGCCGAATTTCGCCCAACGGCAAATCCGCGTCGTCCACCGCCACCAGCAATCGCTTCAGCGGCACCCGATAAAATCCCACCAGCGGCCCGACCGTTTCGCCGCTCGAATTCATGAACGTCTGCGGTTCGCACAACAGCACGCGGCTGTCATTGTGTTCCGCCCGCGCCACGCGCGCGTTGAACTTCTTTTCCAGCGTCCAATTCGCTTTCCAGCGCCCGGCCAGCTTTTGGACCAGCAGAAAACCGGCATTGTGCCGCGTCTTCGCGTATTCCCCGCCCGGATTTCCCAGACCCACAATGAGAAACATGTTTTCCATGCGGGCCGTGGTTGATGGCGTATTGCGTGTTCCGTATGGCGTGAACTCGTTTCTTCACGCAACACGCAACACGCAACACGCTCCGGATTACTTTTTCTTTTCGGCAGGCGCGGCGGCTTTCTTGTCGCCCGCCGGCGCGGCAGCGGCGCCCTTTTCGGGAGCGGCACCCTTGGCAGCGCCTTTTTCCGCGCCTTTGGCAGCGGGAGCGGCGGCGCCTTCTTCGCCTTCCTTCTTCTCTTTGATCATCTCCACGTCGCCTGCAGCGGCGGCGCCTTCGACTGCGGCGGGTTCTTCTTCCGCGCGCGGCACGGCTACGGAAACCACCGGGATATTCTTGTCACCGAGAATCTCCACGCCTTCCGGCGCTTTGATTTCACCGATGTGAATCGTTTTGTTCAGTTCCAGGCTCGTCACATCAATGACCACCTGTTCTGGCAAATCCTTGGGCAACGCGCGCACCTTGAGCTTGAACAACACATGTTCGAGCACGCCGCCGCTGTTCTTCACGCCGGCGGCTTCGCCGGTCGTTTCCACCGGCACCATGATGGTGACTTTCTCGGTGGGGGACACTTCATGAAAATCCACGTGCAACACATGGCCGCTAAGCGGATGATGCTGCACTTCCTGCACCAGCGCGAGGCGCTTGGGATTGGCGTCATCCTTGATGGCCAAATCCACGAGCAGGTTCTCGGAGACCGAATGCACAATCAGGTCGCCGATTTCGCGCGCGTTGATTTCCACGCTTTGAGGTTTGGCGGTGCCGCCGTAAATGACAGCCGGAATACGCCCTTCCGAGCGAAGTTTTTTGGCCCCAGCCCGGCGTCCGAGCGTGCGGGGACACGCGTTCAATGGTACAGATTTCATTTTCTTAAATTTTTTTCCGGCTTCGCCCAGATTAACTGGTGCGACCGCCCTTAAATTCAAACAGCGAATTTACCGACGAATTATTATGGATTCGTTTGATAGCTTCGCCCAAAAGTCCCGCGACTGACAACGTAGTTATATTAACACCGTCAATTGCAGGGCGAAGGACAGTATCAGTTGTTATCAGTTCGTCAATATCCGATTTTTTCAACCGTTCCACCCCGATCTCATTCAAAATTGCGTGCGAAACACAGGCCAGGATTTGCTTTGCCCCCTCCTTTTTCAGCAGCGCCGCCGCATGCGTTAACGTTCCCGCCGTTTCCGTCAAATCATCCACCAAAAGCACGTTTTTCCCTTTAATATCGCCAATTAACGCCATCGATTCCACTTCCGTCGCGCTTTTTCGCCGCTTCGCCACAATCGCCAAACTTGCTTCGAGTACCTGCGAATACGCATGCGCCATCTTTAACCCGCCCACGTCCGGGCTGACGACGACCAAATCCTTCAGCTTCTTTTTTCTCAGATACTCATACATCACCGGCGCGGCGTAGAGATGATCCACCGGGATGTCGAAAAAGCCCTGAATCTGTTGCGCGTGCAGGTCCATCGCCAGAATGCGGTTCGCGCCGGCGGCCACGAGCAGGTTGGCGACAAGCTTCGCGGTGATGGGCACGCGCGGCTGGTCCTTGCGATCCTGCCGGGCGTAACCGTAGAACGGCATCACCGCCGTGATGCGCGTGGCGCTCGCCCGCCGCACCGCGTCGATCATGATGAACAACTCCATCAGGTTATGGTTCGTCGGCGGAGAAGTCGGCTGCACGATGAACACATCCTCACCGCGCACATTCTCCTCGATCTTCACAAACGTCTCGCCGTCCGGGAACGGTTTGACGCTGCATTTGCCGAGTTCCATGCCGATGGATTTGCAGATGGCCTCGCTTAAAGACAAGTTTGCTGTGCCGCTAAAAATTTTCACGATTGTTACTTTTGGTTAAAACGAAAAATCCACCCGCTCGAGGTGGAGAAAAAGCGACCGCGAATCTAACAGTCGCGAGACATTGCGCAATGAGAAATTCGGAATAGTGGCACGGGCGTCTCGCCCGTGTGTTTCTTCCTATATCCAAGAGCCCCGGAGGGG
>DASXHY010000404.1:0-3154 GCA_036488095.1 Verrucomicrobiia bacterium
ACGAATTCGCCTTCCGCTGGAACACGCGCCGAGACTCTGACGGCCAGCGCGTACAGAGGTTCGCCCAGTGGATCGAAGGTAAACGACTAACCTATCGCCAGGTCTCCCAGCCTTTGTGCGTTTGCTAAGTATACAAGCCCGTTCCCGCAGTGTGGCCATTTCATGCCACGTGACGTTTTCGTTACAGGACTTACATTGAGGCAAGATTGAAAACTGACTGTTATTCCCGCAGTGGACCAAGGTCCAAAGACATGAACGCAACCGCCGATTTTAGCCTGGGCCGCCCGAAAAGGCGCGGCGCTTTTACCCTGATTGAATTGCTGGTCGTAATTGCCATCATCGCCATTCTGGCGGCAATGCTGTTGCCGGCGCTGGCCAAGGCCAAAGCGAAGGCCAAACAAACCGCCTGCATTAATAACGAGAAGCAAATCGGCCTCGCGCTGGTCATGTATGCGGGCGATTACGCCCAGTACCCGTCCTGTTACGATCCAGGCAAGGGAATCTACGTCTGGCAGCCGCGGCTTTTGAGCACCATGGGGAATAATCGAAACGCTTTCAGTTGCCCGGCAGCGCGGCAGGAAAGTTATTGGGACACCAATGTCAATCTGACCCTTGCCGGACCGGCGGGTCAGCCGAAAATCGGCGAGGACGGCAAACTGGATAATTATGCGATATTGACCTCGACGCTCTTTTCATTCGGCTACAATGACTGGGGGTTGAAGAACTCGAGCGCTCCTCCGATGGGAATGGGCGCGGATGTCGGCGCGGGAATAGTCAAGGATACCATGGTTCGTCATCCGTCGGATATGATTGCATTGGGAGACGTTCGTTCGGATACTCCCCCGGGAAGCATCAATTTTAACGCCAATTTGGATCCCGTGATCGGCGATGGCGCTGACAACACAATCACGACGCATGATCAATGCCCGAGCAACCGCCACAATTATCGCGTTGATTTGCTTTTCGCCGACGGCCACGTGGAAAATCCACGCCGAAGTGACGTTATCAATCCAAACGACATGACCTGGCGCGCGCGTTGGAACAATGATAATAACCCGCATACCGAAGTTGCCAACTGGCCCACAGGCAACACGACCGCGCTGGAACAATAACCGGCTCGCACATCAACTCCGTCAACTGTCCCTCAACGTTTTAAACCCGTGAAAGAAAACTCTACCCGCAACCCCAGGTTTTTCGCTCTTTTTATTCTTTCCTTCGCCCTCGCCGGCCTTTCGCTGGTTTGCCGCGCCGAAACATTTCGCCCGCCCTCCGTGCCGCTCGTCGCGTGCGATCCCTATTTCAGCATCTGGTCGCCCGGTGATAAATTGACCGATGTGGACACAACCCACTGGACTGGCAAACCGCAACGGCTCACCAGCTTGATTCGCATCGACGGCCAGCCGTTTCGCCTGATGGGCACCGAGCCCGCGACCGTGCCGGCGTTGCCGCAAAGCGAAGTGAAAGTGCTGCCCACGCGCACGATTTATACCTTCGAAGGCCAGGGCGTGCGGCTGAGCCTCACCTTCATGACCGCCGACCTGCCGGGATCCATCGATTTGCTTTCGCGGCCCGTGACCTATTTGACCTACGACTGCCAGTCGATTGACGGCAAGGAACACAAAATTGAAACCCTCTTTGACGCCGGCAGCGAACTCGTTGTGAACACGCCGGACCAGGTCGTCACGTGGTCGACGGAAAAAATCAAAGGCCTCACCGCGTTGAAAGTCGGCTCGAAAGCGCAGGCAATCCTCGGCCGTAAAGGCGACGATGTGCGCATCGATTGGGGTTATCTTTATGTCGCCGCCACTGCGGGTCAAAAACCGGAATCCATCCAGGCCGAAGCCGCTTCGGTTCGCGATGCGTTTGTCTCGCACGGAAATCTTTCCGGAGTTGCCGCGTTGTCGGACACGGAGCGGCCCGCCTCCAGCGGCCCGGTCTCCGCGATTGCCTTTGAATTCGGCAACGTCGGCGCGAAGCCGGGTTCGCACTGGTTGATGGTGGCTTACGACGATTTGTATTCGATTCAATACATGAAGAAGAATTTGCGCCCTTACTGGCGGCGCAACGGATGGGAAGCTCCGGATTTACTCAAGGCTGCGGCGCACGATTACGAATCGCTGGCGAAACGCTGCGCGGCGTTCGATGAAGAACTCATTACCGACCTGACCCGCGCCGGTGGCGAAAATTACGCGCTGCTCGGAGCGCTGGCGTACCGCCAATGTTTCGCGGCCGGAAAATTTGTCGCGGATGCCAACGGCCAGCCGCTGCAATTTTGCAAAGAGAACCATTCCAACGGCTGCATCGCAACCTCGGACGTTTTTTATCCGATGTCCCCGCAGTTTTTGCTCTTTGGCCCGTCGCTCTCCAAAGCGTTCATCACGCCGTTTATGAATTACGCAGCCAGCCCGCGATGGAAATTTCCTTTCGCGCCGCATGACCTTGGGACTTATCCCTACGCCAACGGCCAGGTTTACGGCGGCGGCGAACGCACCGTGCAGAACCAAATGCCGGTGGAGGAAAGCGGCAATCTGCTGCTGCTCATGGGCGCGGTCGCGAAAATGGAGGGCAACGCAAATTTCGCCGGGCAATATTGGCCGCAATTGGAAAAATGGGCCGCCTATCTCAAGGACAAAGGTTTCGACCCCGAAAATCAGTTGTGCACGGACGATTTCGCCGGGCACCTGGCCCACAACGTGAACCTGAGCGTCAAGGCCATCTGCGCGCTCGGCGCCTATGCGAGCCTCTGCGAGATGCGCGGCGATCATGCGCAGGCCGCGGAGTATTCCAAGCTCGCCCATGAATTCGCCCAACGGTGGGTTACCGAGGCGGCCGACGGGGATCATTATCGCCTCGCGTTCGATCGCGCCGGCACCTGGAGCGAAAAATACAATCTCATCTGGGACCGAATTCTTGGTTTGAATCTTTTCCCGGCTGAAGTCGCGCGCAAGGAAATGGATTATTACAAGAAAATGGAGAACAAATTCGGCCTGCCGTTGGATAACCGCAAGGAATACACCAAGCTGGATTGGGAGACGTGGACCGCCACGCTGACGCAGGACCGGGCGGATTTCGAAGCGATCATCAACCCGATCATCACCTTCCTGAATGAAACACCGGATCGATCGCCAATGACGGACTGGTATCAAACCGAGAA
>DASXHY010000407.1:0-1609 GCA_036488095.1 Verrucomicrobiia bacterium
GTCGTCGATATGCCCGGCGGGAAGGCCGCTTAAATCATACATGACGGCGTAAGCGCGACCGTGGAGATTCGCGCCTTCACGACAATTGGCGAGGACGGTGTTGCAATGTTCAAGGGAATTATGGTCCTTCAGGCCGGTGGCGAAACGCTGCACAAAAACGCCGTCGATGCCGTAGTCCTGCATCCATTGAAAATGTTTCAGGACGGTCGGCCGTTCGAAGGAACTAAAAACCTGGGCGGGAGTTCCATCGGCCCGTTTGAAACCGGTGGAAAAGCGCTGACTGGGGTCCAGTTCGGAAACGTCCGGCCACAAATCCACTTTGGCGTTGCCGTCCTCAAGCGGCCCGGGAGTCTTAGTCCAATGCCGCCAGCCGTGTTCTGAGCGGCCATCGCCCGGCGCGCCGAACCATCCCTGGTAACCGCACATGACTTTGCCGGAAAGTGTTTTCGTATCGACACCTTTGACCACAGTTCCCCGGTACGGCTTGACGATTTCATACACCGCGGAATCGGAACTGCCGCCGGCGTAAGCGCCGATTGCCAAGGCGACCGTCGCCGCAAGCGTGAAATAAAAAAGTGCTTTCGTTGCCATTCAAAAATATAAGGACAATTTAGGAATTACACTCTCGACGATATTGGTCGCGCTTGGCCCTTAGTATCCCCTAAAACGGGGATGATTTCCACCCGAGCGAATTCCTCCCCATGAACCCTAACGACCTCCTCACCCCGGCCCTCTCCTCCTTTTGGGGAGGAGAGGGAGAAGAGGCTATCGGCGCGCTTTGGTTCCAAGGTTCAATGCGCGCAAAGGATTTCGGAGAATTCTCTCCCGACCGTGTATCATTCAAAAGTTTTTGGATCGGTGGCCAGAGTCGACGGGGGTAAATCGGCGGGATCCGAGCCCAACTTAGTATTGGGAGTGTCGCCCATTTGCAGTTCCAAAGTGCTGCCATTAACGACGTCCGCGTGCCGGAGCCAAACTTTCGACTGCGAACGGCCATTCAACGCAACGCTTTGGATGTATTTGTTGTATTTGGAATTGTGGCGGCAAACGATGGAAAAAGTTTTGCCATTGTGCAGGCGGATGGTGACGCGATCAAAAATCGGGCTGGTAATATCGTAAATAGGCACGCCGGGTGTGACGGGATATAAACCCATCATCGAGAAAACCACGAACGCGCTCATGCCGCCGCCGTCTTCATCGCCGGGCATCCCGAGAGTCGTGTCGGTGAACCAGGTATCCAGAAGCATGCGGACGCGCTTTTGGGTTTTCCAGGGCGCGCCGAGATAATTGTAGAGATACGGAATGTGCAGGCTGGGCTCGTTGCCCATGGAGAATTGCCCGACCAGGCCGCTCGCGTCCGGGAATTTGGCCCAGAATTCATACTTGCTCATGCCCAGCGATTCGCGAAAAAGCCGGTCCAGCTTCGCCTCGGCTTCGCGGCGTCCGCCCATCAATTCAAACAGCCCTTGCAAGTCGTGCTGCACATCCCAATCGTAAGTGTAGCCATTATTTTCGGTGGTGTAATCCCGGCCGCCTTGTCCGCCGGAAAATCCCGGAGTGTAAGACTCGATCCATTTGCCATCGGCATCTTTCGGCCAGGCGTGGCCTT
>DASXHY010000408.1:0-5242 GCA_036488095.1 Verrucomicrobiia bacterium
ACGAATTCGCCTTCCGCTGGAACACGCGCCGAGACTCTGACGGCCAGCGCGTACAGAGGTTCGCCCAGTGGATCGAAGGTAAACGACTAACCTATCGCCAGGTCTCCCAGCCTTTGTGCGTTTGCTAAGTATACAAGCCCGCTGAAATTACCGTCCTCTGAAATTACGTGCAAATTCGGTCCGGGCGGATTAGATTGCGCCGCGAATGTATCCACCAGTTGTCACGAAGGATCCGACAGCGGTTGAAGTGGAAGTTCAGTCCGCCTACCTTGGGATGTTTCCGCAGGGCGATGCGATATTTGTTCCGCGCGTCTTCGAATGGGCCATCGAATGTTTCACCGGGAACTACAAGGATTACCAGGCGGTGGACGCCCGTTATCACGACTTCGAGCACACCCTGCAAGGCACACTTTGCATGGCCCGTTTGCTGCATGGCCGGTATCTCGCCAAAGCCCAACCACAACTCACGCTGCGGATGTTTCAGCTCGGCCTGATCGCGATCCTGATGCACGACACCGGCTATCTCAAAAAACGCGATGACACCGAGGGAACGGGCGCAAAATATACCGTGACGCATGTGGACCGAAGCGCCGACTTTGCCGCTGAGTTGCTCGCCGATAAAAAATTTCCTGCCGTGGACATCCAGGCCGTGCGGAACATGATTCACTGCACGGGAGTGGATGCGGCGTTAAGTGTGATTCCCTTCCAAAACGAGATGGAAAAAACCGTCGGCCACGCGCTGGGCACGTCGGATTTGCTCGGCCAGATGGCGGCGGAAGATTACGTGGAAAAATTGCCGGTGCTCTACGGCGAATTCGCGGAGGCCACGCGTTACGCGAAGGACAAGCCGCATTTTGTCGCCATGTTTTCGAGCGCGGCCGACCTGATGCAAAAGACGCCCGCGTTTTGGGAAAAATATGTCCAACTGAAATTGAACCGCGATTTTGGCGGGCGGTATCGATTCCTCAACGACCCTTATCCGCACGGGCCGAATTTTTATTTGCAGCGCATCGAGGCGAACATGAAAAAATTGCGCGAACGCCTCGCGGCCGTGCACAGCTAATATGTATGCAATCGATTAAAGACCTGAAGCTCGAGGAAAAAAGCATTGTCCGGCAGCAGGAGGTGGTGTCGGAGTTGAACACGCTCGTGCGCGACATCGAACGCTGCGAGAAAACGATTGCGGATTTGCAAAGCGAACTCGCGGCCGTGAACGCGAAATATCCCACTCCCCGGACCACCCGGCAGGACATCGGCTATCTGACCGACCTGTTGAAGTGCGCGAATAAAAAATTGGCGTGGGAAAAACAGATCGTGAGCATGCAAAAGCGCACGCCCGCCACGCTCGAAAAGATGGCGCAATTGCTCAACGACCCGAAGAACCCGCCCGCAGACGCGATGCGCGTGGAAATGTTGCGCGCCTTGCAAGGCGTGCAGGCGGCGATGGCGCGGTTGCAGAATATGAAGACGGAGTGAGGATAAATGGATTTTGTCAGGAAAGCGGGCCAGATGAAAGCCAGAGCATTTTCAAAAGTGCGGTAGCCACTAATACGGTAGCCACTTTCACCTTCAAAACCTAATCCTTCAGAACCTGATCCTCCAGAACGCGATCCTTCAAAGATTTCTATCGACAAAACGACACACCCAATAATAAAATCGAGCCTCCCTATTTTGTGTCGTGAAAATAGGGAGGCTCATCTTTTTTCTCAGGATAAAAATAAGAGTTAATGAAGTCCCACAGTCCTGATGCGCGCAGCGAATAAACAGGGACTGTATTTTTTCAAACGCTCAGGAATGGAAAGTTTTATCCGCGATTCGCCCAATAATCACGTTTCACGTTTTAGGTCCTCGCCTTGATTGGAGATTCGACAACCGCACCACCCGCCGCTACGGTTTCTCAATGTCACGCGATTACGTGTTGCAGCCGTTCCACGCGGCGGTGCATTTGCAGATTGATTACGCGCGCGAGTTGAACGAACAACAACTCGCGGCGGTAACCGCTGCGCCCGGACCGTCGCTGGTGATCGCGGGCGCCGGCTCGGGCAAGACGCGCACGCTGACCTATCGCGTGGCATATCTGCTGGAGCAGGGGATTCCTCCCGACCGCATCCTCCTGCTGACCTTCACCAACAAAGCCGCCAAGGAAATGATGCGGCGCGTGACCGAACTTCTCGGTCAGGAGTTGGCAACGCTTTGGGGCGGCACGTTTCATTCCATCGGCAACCGGATTTTGCGCCAGCACGCGAACCTGCTCGGCTACCAGCGTGATTTCACCATCATGGACCGCGAGGATGCCAAGCATCTTATCACAACGTGCGTGGCGGAATCGAACATCGACGTCAAAGCGACGCGCTTCCCGAAAGCCGAAGTGTTGGGAGATATTTTTTCACTGGCGTTAAATATGCAAAAGCCGGTCGCGGAAATTTTAGCCGAGCAATACGATTATTTTTCCGAACTGACGGAACAGATTGCCGACATGGAAAAGCGTTACGCCGCCCGCAAGTTGGCCACGAACGCGATGGATTTCGACGATCTGCTGGTGCTGTGGCTCAAGCTGCTGCGTGAGCACGCGGACGTGCGCGAGCATTACCAGCGGCGATTTCAATTCGTCCTGGTGGACGAATACCAGGACACGAACCGGCTCCAAAGCGAGCTGATCGATTTGCTGGCGGCGCGGAATCATAATGTGATGGTTGTCGGCGATGATGCGCAGAGCATTTACGCGTGGCGCGGCGCGAATTTCCAAAACATTTTGAAATTCTCCGACCGTTATCCCGGCGCGCAAATTTACAAGATCGAAACCAATTATCGGAGCACGCCCGAAATCTTGAACGTGGCGAACGCCGCCATCACGGCGAACATCCATCAGTTTGCGAAGCACCTCACGCCCGCGCGCAAGTCCGGCATCAAGCCGGCGCTGGTCACGTGCGAGGACGCGGCGCAGCAG
Organism: Verrucomicrobiia bacterium; assembly: GCA_036488095.1. Lineage (GTDB taxonomy): Bacteria > Verrucomicrobiota > Verrucomicrobiia > Limisphaerales > DASXHY01 > DASXHY01. The sequence goes on from DASXHY010000408.1 coordinate 2,948, forward strand.
GCGGCGTTCGTGGCGCAACGCGTGCTGGAATTGCGCGAGGAAGGCGGCGATTTGAACCAGATGGCGGTGCTCTATCGCTCGCATTTTCACGCGCTGGAACTGCAACTCGAACTGACCAAACGGAACATCCCCTTCAGCATCACCAGCGGCATTCGTTTTTTTGAGCAGGCGCACATCAAGGACGTGACCGCCTATCTGAAGCTCGTCACGAATCCGAGGGATGAACTGGCGTTCAAGCGGTTGGTGCAATTGTTGCCGGGGATCGGCGGGAAGGGCGCGGATAAGATTTGGAAAGCTTACGATGAAAGCAGGAGCCGACATGAGGAGACTCAAAGTTCAGAGAAAAAGTCAGAGATCGCGACGGCATTGCAAGCTCGCGCCAATATAGTCCCAAAGAAAACGGCCGTGGCATGGGCGCAATTTACGGCGACCATCGCGCAAATGGAGGCGAAAGACGTGCGCGGGAATGCGTCAAAAATGATCCGGCTCGCGGTCGAGGCAGGATACGACGAGCATCTGAAGGAGAACTATCCGAATTACCAATCGCGACTGGAAGACCTCGAGCAGTTGGCGGTCTTCGCGCGGCAATTTGAAACCGTGGAGGATTTCCTCACGCAACTCGCGCTGCTTACTAATGTCGAAGCCGAAGACGACCAGGCCGCCAACCGCGACGACGAACAACTCAAGCTGTCCACGATTCACCAGGCCAAAGGATTGGAGTTCGATGTCGTGTTCGTCATCATGCTGTGCGACGGGCTGTTTCCATCGGCGCGTTCATTGGACACGGCTGAGGGCGAGGAAGAGGAGCGCCGCTTGATGTATGTGGCGATCACACGCGCGCGCAATGAGCTTTACCTGAGCTATCCGTTGATTCGCGCAACCGGCAACACAGGTGACATGATGCAACAGCCGTCGCGGTTTCTGAGCGAGATTCCTGCGGAGTTGATCGAGGAGTGGAATTTGCGGACGTATGGATAATATGAAACGGCACTTATAAAACTTTATGTTTTCAATTGTTCTATTGAGAACTGAGGAGGGAGGCTTTGATTATATCAGCGCTATTGTGTGCGCGTTCCTTTTTTGGGTGATGTCTTATTCCACTATTCACGCATGCAAATCCCCAAAGTCGGGCCGAATTCTGTTCGGAGGTCCTCACTCGATTACTTGGGTGTATCGAAAGAGCAATCCATGTTGGCGCCGTATTAATGCTTGCCCTGATTATCGTGATTGCCTTTGGGTTGGGCAGGAAGTAGTGGAATTTTTAGAACTCCACGCCGGAGTGCAAATTTTGAACTTCTCTTGAACCGCACGGGCGAGACGCCCGTGCCACTATCGTTATTGCGATTGTCCCCAATCAGTAAACGGATCCCACGGCGGCAATAAAATCGGTTTCTGCTCGGTCAAGGCCAACAGCGAGGGCGGAACGAAGCGGCGATCGATGATTACCTGGAAGACGTGCTTATCAAACCATTTTTCATCGATGATGAACCAGCCGTCGTCCCCGGCTTTTTTCCCCCATGAATTTTCGACCTTCCATTTGACCGGAACGCCCTTGCGCACATCCACGCCGGTAATCACCATGGCGTGGTTGGGCGTGCCGTTGTCATAAGCGAGCGTGTCCGCCTTGCTCATCGAGAAATCCATCCCGAACAAATCCGATTTGTCCTCTATGTCCGCCAGCCAAAGGCCCTTTTTCTTGTCGCCCTCGGCGCTGACATCGGCCGCAAACCAGACGGGCTGATCCGCCTCCACCGATTTGAGAGTCATGGCCACGATTTCCTTCATCTCAATGTTCACCGCTTCCAGGTCCGGTTGATCCGCCATGTTCCGTTCCCAGGACCATTGCAGGCGCGCGTGCATTGGCTGGCCCGGATAGTTGGCAAAGCTCACGTATCGGTTGAGATCTTCATCGAGGAATTTTTTGCGAAAAGATTGGGGGGTATAGGATTCAAGAGGACTGACTTTGTTGTCTTTATCGTCTTTGATCTCGTATCGCCAATCAAAGGTCTGCGGCGGTTTGCCGAGGCACAGTACCAGGATTTTGTATACGTCCTGCAGCGCCGCCGTTTTCAATTTGCGAAGTTCAGGCACGTCGGCGCCATCTTCGGAGTGCTGGTGAATCTCGATCACGGCCTTGTGCAGGCGAGTCGCCAGCAGCGCTGCCATTTCGTCCGTGTGCGAGGCGGAATAATCGTCCGGCATGACCGATTCCGGCACGGCGCCGTATTTCTGAATCAAAGCGCGGACATAATTCCAATTGCCGCCATCGCCGATCAAATTCTTGAGGAAAGTATC
>DASXHY010000410.1:0-4463 GCA_036488095.1 Verrucomicrobiia bacterium
CTGCACATGCTCCGTTTGTTGAATGAGGATGCCATTGGTGTCTTTTAACAAGGCGCCTTTGCAAAAGAGAAGCGCGCAGTATTCTTTAAATCCCTGGATAATGACGATGTTGCTTTTCTGAAAGGTGTAACACGGCTTGCCCCACTTCAATTCCTCCGTGAGTTGACAATCAAGCAGGATCATTCTCAATTTCTTGAATTCGCTCCGCCACTCCTTGGCTTTGCTTAAAAATCCATCAACCTTCGGATTCATATTGCTTTGAAATAAAGCGAGTCGAGGCTTGCTTGCAATTTCTTTTTGCTGGAGCGTTTTAAGAAATGTCGTAGCTGCCGACGTGAGTCGGCTCACTTTTTTTCAGTGCATTTTTGCGAAGAATCAGTTAGAGCAGACTCACGTCCGCGGCTACAGTATTTTTTTCGCATCAGTGGCAGCAACCCGTTCCACCGCGATGTTCCACCCGTCAATCACCACCAGCGGCAGATCCAATTTCATTGTTTCGCCGGCTTTTGAACGACGGTTACCAGAGCGCTTCGCAGTGTGACGGGGCCAAGCAAGCCCGACTCCAGAAGCGGCGAATCCTTTGTGTAATGGTGCCACGTCGTGAATGTCAGTCGGCCCGTGGGGCTGGGCTTGCCGTCGAGAAACCATTGCGGCCATGCCGCGAGCCGCTTGCCGTTCCACTCGCAGTCCGCCGGCAATTGTTCGTCGCCAATCAGCCGGTTCGGCCAGAGGTTGGTGACTTTCACCACCAACTTATTGGCGCCTGCTGTCGCGGCGGCGGTGATGTTCACGCGAAACGGCGGCTTCCAAAGCACACCGAAATCTTTGCCATTCAAAGAGACCTCGGCAAAATTCTTCACGGCTCCCAGATCGAGCCAAAGTTCGCGGCCGGCGGCCAACTGTTCGGCGGAAACATTGATTTCTTTTTCGTAGGTCGCCGTACCTGAAAAATAGCGCACGCCAGGATTCGAGTAATCGGTCCAGGAAATCAATTTGTCCAGCGTGACGGACGGCGGCGCGCCCCAATTCGGCGGAAAACTTAATTTCCAGGCGCCGGAGATTTCCCGGGGCGCGGGCAATCCGAGTACGGACGTGCGCAAAATTGTTCCGGACGCCGTGCGCAACTCGACCTGGCCGATATTCCACATTCTGACAAACAGCGCACCGTCTGGCGTGATGCCCGGCTCCCATTGCGGCGGCTGGCCGATGTCGGTGACCGCTGGCAGCGTGAGCGTTTCATTTTCTGGCACGATTGCGTGGCCCGGCTTTCCATCCAGCGTGTAGTCCACCCGCAATTCTTTCTTGTGCAAATTTGCCGGGTCGCGACCAAAGGCGTCGTTGTTGGCAATCACAATTAATTGGCCGCCGCGCGCCAATTCAGAAATCTTCGCCGTGACGTCCATCGCCGCCGCACCGTCAACCGCCCCGTACGTCGCGCGCTGAATGGTCAATTTCGGTTGGTGGCTGGAATCAGCATTCACGGAACCGCTTGCCGTAATAACATGATCGCCGGCATCCGCATTGCGGAAAATAACGAACACCGATCCGGCCGGTTCGAAATCCAGCCGTACCGTGGTGCGCCCGTCTTGCGCGTGCCAGACCGGGGCGGGTTCGATCACGCCGGTATCGGGATGCCAGAGCTCGGGAATTTTTCCACTGATGCGGAAAATGCATTCGGCGGAGGCAAATTGCCGCCGCTGGTTGGAAACAAAATAAATGTCGGCGGATTCGGTGATGCGATGCGCGTAGACCAGTTCCTCGCCAGTCGTTGCGCCTTGAAATTCGAAATCGGGCTTCAAATGTTGCGACGCAAAAACGTCCGCGAGAGATTTTCCCCATACAACACGGCCCTTGCCGTCGGTATTTTCCAAAACGCTGGTCCCATCGCACTTGCCCCAGAGTTCATCGGCAGATTTTTTGATGGTGGCATCACACTGCGGAAAATCAGTCAGGCTCGGCGAATGTTGCGGGCGCGGGCCAATGACGGTCGCCCCGTCGCGCACCAACTCCCGCAAGCGCTCCAGCACTGGCGGCGTCATGTTCACATCATTGGCCGGCAGGATCAGCACGGCGTAGTTCGCGCCGCTGGCCAGCGTGATACGGCCATTTTTGACAGTGGCACCGTGGAGGAGCACGTCGGCGTTGATTGCGTCGTAGTCGTAACCGGCGGGAAGGGCGGGATTGCCGATCCGCATTTCGACGGGCGCGCTTTCGCCGGTGAAATAAGCGGCGTCCTGCACGGCGCGGCCTTGTTGCAGCAGAAATTCGCAGTGCGAAATGTAATCAATCCACGATTTGCCCTGCTTCCACCAGGTCTCGGTGCGCTCGAAATGAAATCCCCATTGGCCCATCGTCATGCCCGGCCAGTGATTCGTCCACGGCTGCATCGCATAGCGGTGAAACACGTAGCGATTCAATCCCTGGCAATACATCAGGTCGCCGAGCGTCTTAAGCCGGTACGGATCGTTTTGCCAGCGGCCGTTTTCAGGACCGGCGGTGAACGATTCCGCGCCGACGACGGTCTTGCCGTAGATGTGCGCGATGGACGCGGCAAGTTTCACCGAGGGGTGCCCCTGGCTGCCGCTCCAAAATTCGCCCATCACGACGTCCGCCGGTGCGCCGCATTGAATGGATTCAAACGGACCGGTGTAAGGCTCAACCGCATTCTTCAAACCGTGCTGGCGGCAGAGTTCGGCAAAATGGCCGAAATAATTTTCCGCAAACAAATCGGCGATGGTGCGGCGCATGTCCCAAAGAAAACGCTCGGTGACCGCCGGGCTGTCCACAACGTGCCCGGTAAATGTCGGCAGGAATTTCAACGGATCGTAACCGCGCCGCTTTTGAAACTCCTCGCGAAAATTTGCCGTCCAGTCCTGGCCGCCCACTTCGTAGCTGTCGATCAGTGAACTATCGAGCGCCTTGCCGGCCAGCGGGCCGATATCGTCGAGAACCTTTTGCATGAAACCGTCCCAATGCGCGTCGAGCGCGGCCTTGCTGAATTTGTCGCACTCCAGCCCGCGGCCTTCCTCGGGCGCGGGATGATTATCCACTCCGGTGGGCGTATAGCCGAGGCGCAGGATGACCCAATTGCCCGGCGGGACGCTCCATTTCAGGCGGCCATCAGGCGTGAGATTGGCCGTCACATCCACAACATCATTGTGGGAAACAATCCCGGCGGCGTCGGCGTCGGCGTCGGCGCGCTGCGGCTTCACAAACGTGCGATTCACCGAAGTTTTTTCGACCGACCGCGCCTTCTTCAATTGGCCAGCGTTCACAGGAAAGATTAGTGTGGTGCCTTCTTCCACTTCGAGAGTGCTGGGTTTTCCATCGGTCATGAATTCAACGCGCAGTTGTTTGACCTGTCCCGGGGCCGGATCGCCGCCGAGTTCGTCATTGCTGACCTCGACGGATTTTTGGCCGCTTTTGACCAGGCTGAGAATCTTGGCCGTTACATCCGCGGAATCTCCGCCGCCAACCACTTCGTAAACGGCCCGCTTGATTTCCACCTTCGCCGACGGCGATGGAGTGCCTGAATCCGCGTTTGTCTCGGCGGATGGAATTTTGAACGCGAGCACGGCGATGTCGCGATAAAAGCCGAGAGTAACCGGTGGTTGCGACAGCACCGCATCGAAAGGGGCGGGACCCTGGGCGTGTGTTTCGCTCGAGGTGAGGCGCTGCATGGCGTTGGTAACGGTGTTCCACGGACCGCCGCTGCTGGACCAGCCCGCGCAATTTTCCACGCAGAGTTTCAGGCCAAGCCGGTCGGCTTCCTGCACCGCAAACTTGAAATCCGCGCGCCATTCGGGGCTCATGAACGGCATCGAACCGCGCGGAATATCGCAGTCCACGTTCACGATGGTCGCCCCGCCGAGGCCGATTTGTTTCATCGCTTGCAGGTCAGCGGCGATGCCGTCTTTGGTGATGTTGCCATTCATCCAATGCCACCACGTCTGCGGCTTGGCGGAATCCGGCGGGTTGAGAAATCCGGATTGCAGCGGATCGATTGGCGCGGCGGAGACAGTTAGCGCAACACATAGCGCGGCTGGACTGACAAGACGTGACAACTTCATAGTGTTGATTCGAAGGTTTGCTGCCGGCGAAATAAACCACACATTCGATGAAAGTAGCGGAGAATGATGTGGACGTCATCAATTTGATTGCCGATTATGTAATTGACGTAACTCGCTTTATTGCATCACATTCCTAAGGTAAAGGAATTGGCATAACGTTCATCTTTTAAAAGGAAGCATGAGAAACTTCACAAGCCAGTGTCGCCGGTTGTTCATCTTTACACTCGTGACGGTCGCGTCGACGGCCTATTGCAATGCGACTTGCACTCCGCCCGCTTCGGGACTCGTTGGCTGGTGGCGTGCGGAAGGCAATGCGGACGACGCTGTCGGTGGAAATAACGGCACATTGGTGGGTGGCGTGGGATTCGGGACCGGAGAGGTCGGCCAGGCATT
>DASXHY010000438.1:0-3631 GCA_036488095.1 Verrucomicrobiia bacterium
GAAAGGCTGGGAAAAAATTACCCAGCCAGAAACCAGTTGGCCGCATGCGACCGTCGAGGTGCCCTTCGGTGGCCTTCCTTATTGGACGCAACCGGAAAATATCAACATCATGCCGGTTCTCCATCCGATCAAAGTTTACTTTTGGCAAACCGGCTGGTTCCAGATCACGCTGCTTTCGATTTGTTGCCTGGTCATCCTGATCAGCTTTCGCTTGATGGCCCAGCTCGCGATTCACCAAAAAGAGCGCCGCCTCCTGCGCCAGGAACGCGCTCGCATCGCCCGGGAAATTCACGATGACATCGGCGCGAGAATGACCCAGCTCGTGTTGCACGGAGAGGTGGCGCAAAGCACGCTGCCCGATGGCTCCGAGACCCAGGGCCAAATTGTCCAGCTTTGCGAGGAGGCCCGCGGCTTGTTGTCCACGATGGACGAAATTCTCTGGGCGGTAAATCCGCGCCGGGACACGTTGCGCGATTTCGCGGCGTATGTTTGCAAGTATGCCGAGGAATTTTTGAAGCCCACTCAAATTCAATGCATTCTTGAAGTGGATCCCGAACTCTCCGCGGCCGCCTTTGACCTGCCGCTCCGGCGCAGCCTGCTCATGGCCATCAAGGAAACGTTGAATAATGCCGTCAAACATTCCAAGGCCACCGAATTGCGCCTGCAAATCCACTGGCAAGGCCAGCATTTGACCGTCGTGGTGCTCGACAACGGCCGCGGATTTGACCCGGCCATCGTCAAATCGGAGCGCAATGGTTTGACCAACATTTCCCAGCGCATTCTCGAACTCGGTGGCACTTGTCTCGTCATCAGCCAGCCCGGCAAGGGTTGCCGTATCGAGTTCAGCATCCCGTTGAGGCGCTCGCCGCGGAACCTGTGGGATCGGTTGCGGAACGTAAATCAAATCTCAGAACGGGTTGATGAAGCCATGACCACGCCCGCCAGCGAACCTTCTCCCAATCATGATCCAGCCAAATGCTAAAATGACCAAGCCCACGAAAGCGAGCCGTCCGGCCGAATCCACCTTGAAGAAACCAATCAAGGTCGCGTTGGTGGAAGACCAGCCGAAGGTCCGTGAAAGCTGGACCAAGCTCCTCAATTCATTTACCGACTTCACGTGCATTTGCGCCTGCGCCACCGGTGAAGAAGCCTTGCGGGTGATCCCACAGGAACGCCCGGACGTGGTGCTGATGGATATTTTTCTGCCGCGAATGTCCGGCATCGAAACCACCGTCCGCCTCAAGGCGCTGCTGCCCCAAACTCAAATCGTGATCCTCACCGCCATGGACGACCAGGAACTGGTGTTTCTCGCGCTCGAAGCCGGGGCCGATGGCTACCTGTTGAAACGAACCAAGCCGGCGGATTTGCGGGCCGCGTTGCTGGACGTGCTCGGCGGCGGAGCGCCCATGACCAGCCAGATTGCCCGCCGGGTGATTGAGTCCTTCCGGCAAAAAGCGAAAGTCCGGGATGAATCGGAATCAGCGCGTCTTTCCGTCCGCGAGGAACAAATCCTCCTGCTCCTTTCGCAAGGCTATTCCAACAAGCTGATCGCCGACAAACTCGATCTCAGCGTGGATACTGTGTGCAGCCATTTGAAGCACGTGTTTAACAAACTCCATGTCAATTCCCGCACCGAAGCCGTCGTGCGCTACATGGCGTCCAAGACGCCGCAGCAGAATGCGTGAGAAGTTTTCAGTGTCATTCTGAAAACTCGAAACTAAAACAAAGCATCCCCTGTTTGGGTGATGCAACCTTCACCACGTTCGGGGATGGACGCGTGCGTGGAGGCGCGATTAAAATTGGTGGACGAAATAAAATATAACTCAGTTACCAATGGGCCTCGTGCCGCGACGTCGAATGCGATTTGCGGCAACGTAGCGCAGGCTGGCAGCCTGCTGTTTCGCCGAACTGGCAGTCGGCGCGGCGTAATCGGGTCCTGTGGCGAACGGATGACAAAATCCATACAAAACGAATCGGCATCCCGCCGCTCATCGTTAATAAATCTTGAAACAAAATCCAAAATGAGGTGCTCAAAATATATCCTGACCCTGACCATGGTCTTTCTGGCCGGAATTTGCTCCGCCGCTGTCGGCATTAACAATTTGCGCTGCGAGTATCTCACCAATCCGCTGGGCATCGATTCCCTCAATCCTCGTTTGAGCTGGATCATGACCGCGAAGGAGCGCGGGGAAATCCAAACCGCTTATCAAGTGCTCGTTGCTTCCTCCCCGGAATTGTTGAAGCACGCCCAGGGCGATCTGTGGGACAGCGGCAAGGTGGCATCGGACGAAAGTGCGCAGATTGCCTATTCCGGCAGTCCTCTCGCATCGCGGGAGAATTGTTTCTGGAAAGTCCGGATTTGGGATCGCGATGGCCATCCGAGCGATTGGAGCGACCCCGCTTCGTGGAGCATGGGACTTTTGCAACCGGCGGATTGGAGCGCCAAGTGGATCACCCTCGCGCCTCCGGCCGCAACTGCGGCGCCTCTGGTCATTCACCGCGCCGTTTACGAAGCCGAGGGTCGCTCCGCCGACGTGACCAGCGCGTTGATGAAACACATCGAGCACGGCCAGTTGAAAATGGTCGTCAACAATAGGAACCTCGGCTTGGACCCGGCCTACAATCGCATCAAAAGCCTGCGGGTCGACTACGAATATGGCGGCAATGCTCTGAGCAAAGTAGTGAGCGAGAACCAAACCCTCGTGTTGCCCGTGGATCCCGCCGTGCCGTATTTGCGGAAAGCATTCGAACTGAAATCACCCGTTCGCCGCGCGGTGCTCTACGTCACCGCCCTCGGTCTTTATGAGGTGCATATCAATGGCAAGCGAGTCGGGGACCATGTGCTCGCTCCGGATTGGACGGATTATCGGAAACGCGTGCGCTACCAGACTTTCGATGTCACCGGTTTACTGAAGCACGGCCCCAATGCCATCGGGACATTGCTCGCGAATGGCTGGTATAGCGGCCACATCGGCAATGGCGGTTTCGAGTTCTTTGGCAAGGACCCGGCATTTCTTGCCCAACTTGAAGTGACTTACGACGACGGCCGCACTGAGAGAATTGCCACCGACGACACGTGGAAATCCCACGATAGTCCGATCCAGGCAACCGATTTTATGTTGGGCGAAGACTACGATTCGCGCCAGGAGATCAAGAGTTGGGATCAACCCGGCCTCGATGACAGCCAGTGGCAATCGGTTGCAGTCCGCGACGAACCTGCCCTTAAAATGGATGCGCAAGTCATGCAGCCGGTTCGGGAAATTTGCGAATTGCACCCCAAAACAATCAACCAACCCAAACCGGGGACCTGGGTTTATGATCTCGGCCAGAATATGGTGGGCGTTGTTCGCCTGCGTGTCTCCGCGCCCGCCGGCACCCGCATCGCTCTGCGCCACGCCGAAATGCTCAATCCCGACGGCACGATTTACACCAATAATCTGCGCCGCGCGCTTTCCGTGGACCATTACGTTTGCAAAGGCGATGGCACTGAAACCTGGCAGCCGCACTTCACCTTCCACGGTTTCCGTTATGTGGAACTTTCCGGCGTGCCGCGTCAGCCTGGCAAAAGTGCCGTCACCGGAATTGTCATCAGTTCGGATACGCCGCGCACGGGCGAATTTGCCTGTTCAGA
>DASXHY010000483.1:0-7791 GCA_036488095.1 Verrucomicrobiia bacterium
ATGACTGAGATTGATTTGCGATCCATGAGAATTTGATTCAGACGTTGGAGGCCGGATGTCGGAAGCCAGAGGTCGGATGGCAGAGGTCAGATCTCGGATGCCGGATTTCCAGCTTCTGCCTTCTGCCTTCTGCCTTCTGCCTTCTGCCTTCTGCCTTCACTCCGGGCACGGGGTCCGCGCCTGATCCGCCCCAGGGATGGCAACGGCAAACGCGTTTGGCCGCGAGCCAGCCGCCGGTAATTGCGCCGTGAGTTTTGAGCGCCTCGATGGCGTATTGCGAGCAACTCGGCTCAAAGCGGCATTGGGCGGCGGGGCCGAAGAGGAATGCTTTCGCCGGCGACAGCGTTAGGCGATAGAGACGCACCAAAAGAATGAAGAAGGTAGAGGGTAGAAGGTAGAGGGTAGAATGCAGACTGGCGGCGCGAGTGTGCGCCGGGGCCGGTTTCTGCATTCTGCATTCTTCCTTCTTCATTTGGCTCCCGCCTTCTTCATTTGGTTAACAGTCCCGCTTTGCGCAGGGTTGTCAAAAAGTCCTTTTCAACTTCGGCGAAACTTTTGCCAACAATGGAATTGCGCGCCACCAAGACCAGATCGACCGGCTGCAACAAATCGTGTTGATGAGTGCGAAACGCCTCCCGTAACAGCCGGCGCGCCCGGTTGCGGACGACGGCATTGCCGATCTTGCCGCTCGTGACGACGCCCAACCGATGGCCCGATTCGGCCGGCAACTTGCGCCAATTGGCAATCATGCAACCGTGAACCAGCCGATGGCCGTCCTGCCGCACGCGGGAAAAATCCCGGCCCTGCTTGATGCGCATCGCGCGGCCAAACTTCAGCCTGGGCGGCTCGGCGGGCATGGCCCATTAAACCGGCGTGAGGCGCTTGCGGCCCTGGCGACGGCGATTGCGCAGGGTGGCGCGCCCGCCTTTGGTGCTTTTGCGAGCCAGAAAACCATGCTGCCGGACCCGGCGACGTTTGGACGGTTGATACTGTCGTTTCATAAATTCAATTCGGTCAAATGGCGCGAATATCGCGCAACCAACGAGTTCGGGAAATACCCAAAAATCGGAACGCGGGAGCATATCAGCGAACTTTTGGGTGTCAAGGACGGCAAGGAGGCGGCAATTTACGATTTACGATTTGCGATTTACGATTTTTAGGGCCGTACCGAAGCGCGTTGAAAGACTTTGTCGGGAATGATTTGCTTGGGGATGTTCGGGCCGCTCCAGAAGAGTTTTAGCGACGGCGCGCCGGAAGTCCTTCTTGCATAATAAAGCCGGAAAGGATGCAAGCCGGCTTGAAGACGAACGCCGCCGCTCACTTCGCGGTTGCCACTATGACCGAAGTCCGCGTCGATGACGGTCGCGTCATAGATTCTTAAGACGGCGCCAGAATCGGCTTCGAGGTAGAAGGTGTATTCGCCATCCGCCGGAATGTTGAGAAAGCCGGTGAAGGACATGCCGATGTCGTTGTCGCGCGTGCGTTTTTCCAAATCCGGATGATTGCCGACACCAGCCGCGACGGAGTTCAGAGTTTCAAAATCCGGCACCCACGGATAATCGCCTTCAAAGACCTTCCACTCGACACCGTTGATGATCGGAATCGGAGAGAGTGCCGGAATCAGTTCGTTATCGTATGGCCGCGGGGCGCTGCTGTCGGGACGGCGCACCTGAACGACCATTGTTTTCATGCGGTTTTCCAAATCAGGCATGGCGGCGGCGAGATTGTTTGTTTCCTTCAGGTCCACCCGCACGTTGTAGATTTCGAACGGGTCGGCTTGGGATTGGATATCGTAACGCACGCCGACAAAATCGCCGAGGCGAATAGTTTGCATCTGCCGGCGGAGGCGTCCGCGGTGGCTGGGAGCAAAATCCTGATAATTCGGCGTCCGGCCGCCCTCGAAGTACTCGACGTAGAGGTAGCCGCGGTCGCGTTGAACGCCCTGGCCGGTCAGTTCGGGCAGGAGCGAGACTCCATCGGTTTCGGCGGGAGCAGGCACGCCGGCGGCTTCCGCGAATGTCCGCAACCAGTCGTAGGAAATGCTCGGGGTCGCGATCACTTTGCCGGCGGTGATATGTCCGGGCCAGGAGGCCAAAGTCGGCACGCGCTCGCCGCCTTCCCAGCAGTCGCGCTTGATTCCGTCAAACGGCCCGAAGCTGTCGAAGAAGTCGGCCCGCAACGGGCGGCGAGGAAGATAGGATTCAATGCTGGGGCCGTTATCAGACGAAAAAATGACGAGCGTGTTTTGGTCGATGTGCAGGTCCTGCAATAGCTGTTCGATATCGCCAACGGCGTGATCGATGCGGCCAACGGCGGTGGCGTAGCGTTTGTCCACGTCCGGCCACGGCACTTCGGGAGTGGCGGGGTCCTGGTCGTTGTCGTAGGTGGCATTCCGATAAGCGGGGTCGATCCATGAATCGATTCGGCCCGAGGCGGTTGAAATCATGTGGCCGGGCGTGCCGAGCCATTGCACGCCGCCGTGCAGGCCGGCGCCGGAGGGATATGCCTGAGTCGGCAATTCGGTCACGGCGTGCGGTGTATCGTAGGCGAGGTACATGAAAAAAGGATGGGCCGAATTGGTGCGTTGGTGTTCCGCGACCCAATGCTTGGCCCAGGCGGTCCACAAATCGGCGGTGTAGCATTTGTCCAGGGTCGGCGTAACGTCATTGGTCCCGTCCCAGACCTCTATTGGCCGGTGATTTTCCGCGTAGAGCGCTTCTTTGGGATAATGCTCGTGTCCATCCTTGTGGCGTGCGTAGCCGAAGAATTGATTGAAACCGCGCCGGGTGGGAAAGGCCGGCCAGGTGGCGGGGTCCGTTTCACCGGGCTCGTTGCCTTGCAAACCCCATTTTCCCACCGCGACTGTTTGATAGCCAGCCTGATCCAGAACGGTCGCGAGGGTGTGATTGTTTTTGAGCGCCTTATCGAACTGATTGTCCCGGACATTAGCGTGCCCCTGGCTCAGGCCGAGCAAAATGGAGGCGCGTGACGGCGCGCAAACCGGCGCGGCGCAGTAATGGTCGTGCAACAGTGCACCGCCAGCGGCGAGTTTATCCAGATTGGGCGTCATCTCCCACGGGCGGCTTCGCACACCGGCCGCGCGGCGGCTGTTCTGATAAAACACACCCAGATCGCCCCAGCCCAGGTCATCGGTCAGTATGAAGATAATGTTTGGATGCGGCGGAGCACTCGCGCTGAAAACAGGCAATGGAAGGGAAAAAATGATAGCAACGAGAACCGACACGCGACGCGAGAGTGAAGCAAAAACGCGATAGGGAGAATCCATTCCTTGAATTTGAATTTGGCGATTCGGTTTTTTCAAGCGCTCTGGGCGCGAATTTACGATTTACGATTTTGAAATCAGAAGGGCTATTCAGCCGATCTCTTCAAACATCTCACGCCAATCAGTCTCGTGTTCGTCGGCATCAATGACGTGCAATGCATTTTCATCATCAGACTCTACATTCTTAAACCAATATCTCGTAAGTCCCTCTTTGGCGGAATAACCATGCGTTTTGAAAATAACACTATCTCCCGCACGAAAAGAGTGATTAAGGAACGAATAATCCCGCCGGACGCGATATTGCTGGCCTTCTCGGAAAGGGCAAGCCGAGTTCATCTTTTTTTCCCCTTCACATTTTTGATGATTTGAACACGCACGGCCGTTCTGTCGGTATTATGGTAATATATCCATACGACCGCAACTATTTCGCATGGTCCGTCGTTTTCCTGCGCCGAAAAGCGGCGGAGGGCCGCCGCAGTCCAAAACCTGGCGGAATGCTTCGGGCACCCTTAAACGTTACATTTCTTCGGCTCCACAACGGCTTGGGGCGGCGCGTTGGTCGATGCCGGCTTATGCGAATGCTGCTGGGCCTTCATGAGTTCGTCGAAGCGCTTCTTTTGGTCGGGGGTCAATTCGCCGCACAATTTTTTCTGAACGTCGTCGTATTCGTCGTGAATGTCCGGGGCGACCTGGTCCCACAAATCGCGAATGCGTTCCTGGGCGTCACCGACAATTTTCTCGATGCGGGCGTGTTGCTCGGGCGTGAGGTCGAGGTCTTTTTGGACGCGGCCCATCAATTCCACCCGGCGAAGTTGCTCGAGGGACAGGGGGTGTTGAGAGGTGCGAGCGGCGTTGCGCGGCGCGGCGGCGGGTGCGGGTGCTTTTGCGGCGTCGGTCATGCGGTTGAGGACGTTACCGGTGACGAAGCCGGCTCCGAAAATTACCAGTGCCGCAAAGATGGCTTTCCAGGTGTTCACCAGGATGAATCGCTATTTTGATCCACCGCGGCGAGCAAGGTGTTATCCAGTTGCTGGGCCAGGTCGGGGGAGGGATTTCGTTCGGGCGCGCGGAAAAATGCCCAGGCGCTGAACATGAGCATGACGGCGACGCAGGGGGCGGCGGCAAACCACAAGCCCCTTGCCCATGCGGCCCAGACGTCATGGACCGGGCGCGAGGTAATGAGCGCCATGATCCGTTTTTCAAATGACGGCGGGACGCGGTCGCTCGGCGGATTGGCGCGGGCGACAGCAATCAATTTCTTTTGCAGTTCAGCAAGCTTCATAACACCTGATTGATTAGACGCGTCATATTTTGGTTCAGTTACAGATACTTGTCTTGGGAAATCTTTGCCAAAATCTTTCGCATCTCGGCCCGGGCGCGAAAAGCGCGCACTTTGACCAGCGGCACGGACCAGCCGGTCAGCTTGGAAATTTCTTTTACGGACCGGTCTTCAATTTCCAGCAGCGTAATGACCAGGCGCGCCGGTGGCGAAAGATGTTGCAGCACGCGCTGGACCAATTGGCGGGCAGCTTCGGCATCCTCGCGCGCGGCGCCGGGCTGGTGGACGAAGCGCTCCAGCCAATCGTCCTCGGGGTCGGTCAGGTCCGAGAAGGCGGATTCGCGATTGCGCTGGTGGCTGCGTAAAAAATCGTAGCAGGTGCGCACGGCGAGGCGCATCAGCCAGTGTTCAAACGGGGCTTCGCCGCGAAAACTTTTCAGCTTTTGATAGGCTTTGAGCCATACTTCCTGGACGATGTCTTCGATCTCGCTTTCGCGCCGGGCATAGCGGCGGGCGGTGGCGAAAACGCGGGGAGAATACTTTTCAATCAACGGCTCGAAACTGGCGGCGTCGCCCTTCAGCACTGCGGCTATCAATTCCGCTTCAGTCCGTTCCATTGTCCGCGAACTATGCCAGAGGGCGGGCGAAATCCAATAGCGGTTTTTTTGGCGAACGATCGGCGCGTTGGGAGTGAGAAGTTCATTCGTCCCTCGTTCTCGTTCTCGTCATCGTCCTCGATTTGTTGGGGGATTCGATTACGAGGATGAGAACGAGGACGAGGAGGATGCCGGACTTTTCGCTCTTTGGATTTGAGCAAAACGCCCCTCACCTTGCTGCTACTGTTTTGGGGGGAGGCCGTTTGCGTCGTGATTGGTGTTGGAAGTGGCGGACGGTTCGCGCCGGGCGTGTTCGAAGGGGCGCATGAGGCCGGTCTGGCCGGTTTTGACTTTTTCGATTTGCTCGGGCGTGAACGGCGGCTTCATTTGGGAAAACGCTTTGGCGCGAATCACCGATAACTCGGCCTCGATCCGCGCGCCGGCGAGAGCTTTTTCGCGCAGGACATTTTCATCGGATTTTCCGGTGAGTGCGGTGTCGAGGAAGTCCTGGCGCGCGGTGCGCAGTTTGGCATCCAACTCGGCGATCTGGGGGTGCATGGCCCTCAAGGCTGACTGGTAGGAGGCGCGTTGTTCTTCGGTCATGATGCCAACCGGTCCGCCCAGAGCCATGCCGGCGACTCCGTTTTGCCCACCAGGTTGAGCGCGCAGGACAGGCGAGGCAGCCAATAAAATGCAGGCGACAAAACTGGAGGTGAGAAGGATTCGTCTCATAAATTTAACAATAAAATCTTACTATTTTAGACGAGATCAAGGGGCGGAAGTTACACGGGAAAAGCTCCAAGCGTCCAAGATCCAAGCTCCAGAGAAATCCCAAATTCCAAACGCGCTGGCCGGAGGTCGACTTTGGATGTTGAGAGCTTGGAGCTTCTCTGGAGCTTGGAACTTTGGGCTTGGAGCTTTCAGCTTGCCTGATGGCTTACCGCTTTACGCCGAGGGCTTTTTCGAATTCGGCGGAAAATTTTCCGACTGCCTCCCCGATTCTTGGCGGCTGTTCGGCCACGGTAGCCAGCATGCGTTCGGCGAGGTCTGGCTTGTATCGAATGACCTCCAAACCGGCCAAAATCAAGGCGAGATTGTTGTTGATGTCATGACGGAGGGTGGCCAGCTTTTTATTCAGCTCGGCGATCTGCTCGACGGTCAGGGTCACGGGTTGCCCGGGTAATTCCATGGGTAAACGATGCTGGAATAAGTCTTAATTGCAAGCTGCATTGAATCTAAGGGACTGTCTGAAAGGGGATTTTGCCCGTTGACTTTTTTTTGCGCGAAAATACTCTCTACAACCCTGACCTAAAAGGGCGGCGGCCATGAAGGCCCCGGCCCGGGTCTTTTTGGAGAGGATGTGAGTAGTTTTGACAGAAATTAAGTTAAAAAAAGGCGAGCCGGTAGACCGTGCATTGCGTCGATTGAAGAAAAAAATCGACCGTGAAGGCACGCTCAAAGCCGTGCGCGATAATCGGCGCTTTGAAAAGCCGAGCGCGCGCCGTCGCCGCAAGGAAAAAGTGGCGCGGTTCTCGGCCATGCTGGCAGCGCGTTACGCGGACCAGTAATTGGTTATTTACGGCCGGAGCGGGGAAAACCTGCCCGGCCTTTTTTGTTCGTTAAATAAGTTAAATTGGTTAAATGAGTTAAATAAGCAACGAGCGCGTCACCCCAGTTAACCTATTTAACCGTTTAACTCATTTAACCGCTTCCATGTTCTCCTTTTCCACCTGCTGGAATTCACATCGGCACAGCGATGGGCGCGCGATGTTGCGCGAGATACGGGATCTCGGATTCGAATACGCGGAGTTGAGCCATGGCACACGCATCAGCCTGATGCCCGGGATTCTGGAGGCGGTGGAGGCGGGCGAGATGCGGATTTCCACGCTGCACAATTTCTGCCCGCTGCCGATGGGTGTGAATCATTCCGCGCCGAATCTTTACCAGTTTTCCGACGAGCGCCCACGCGAACGCGAGCTGGCGCACAAACACACGCTCAAGACGCTCGATTTCGCGGTGCGCGTGAAAGCGCCGCTGGTGGTGTTGCACGTCGGCAGCATCGAGATGAAGGGCTACACGGATAAGCTGCTGGAAATGCTGGCGGCGGGCGGGAAGGAATCGCCTAAATACAAAAAGCTATGCGAGGAGCTTTCGGAGAAACGCGACAAGAAGAAAAAAGATTTTTGGGCGCGCACGATGGAGTCGTTGAAAAAGCTGGCGCCGGAAGCGGAATCGCGGGGCATCAAACTCGGCGTGGAGAATCGGCAGTCGTTGGAGGAGTTGCCAGTGGAGAGCGATTATGATTCGTTGTTTAAGGAAATCCCCAGTGCCAGTCTCGTTTACTGGCATGATACCGGGCATGCGCAAATCAAGGAGAACCTGGGGTTCATCAATCATCGGGCGCATTTGGAAGCGCGGCGGGAGCGGTTGGCGGGTTTTCATATTCATGACGTGCAATTTCCCGGCAAGGATCATTGCGCGCCGGGTTCCGGGATGATTGATTTTGCGGCTTTGAAACCGTTAGTGAAACGGGAGCACATCAAGGTTTTTGAATTTAGCCCGTCGATGGTGGTGGAAGAGGCCAGGCGCGGCGTGGAGTATGTGAAGAAGATTTGGGGAGAATAGGCATAGCG
>DASXHY010000323.1:0-4043 GCA_036488095.1 Verrucomicrobiia bacterium
GTTTTTTAATTCAACAGATGTGAGCAGCAATTTGTTTATCCAGGCGAGCGACACCGGTCCGGCGGTGCAGGCGCAGAATGCGGCGACGACGAACAATACGCCGATCATCAGCGGACCCGCCGGCACGCTGGGTAATGACCAATGGCAATTCGTGCCGACGGACAGCGGGTTTTATCGTCTCATGAACCAGAAAAGTCATCTGGCGATGAACGTCTCCGGCGCTTCGCTGAATCCCGGCGCGCGGGTGATTCAATGGCCGTTCGGTTCGGGAAAGAATGATCAATGGATGCCGCGGCCCGCGGGCAATGGGCTTTATTATTTTGTGAATCGCCTGAGCGGGCTTTGCCTGGATATACCGGGGGCGGTGTCGGGGGTTCAATTGGACCAGCAGCCCTACATGGGCGTTGTGAACCAGCAGTTCAGCCTCAATTTGCTTTCGGTTCAACGGCAGCCGTGGATTACTTCAATTGCGGAGTCCGGTTCACAGTTCGTTGTTTCCGGGAGCAACGGCGTGGCCAACTGGCCTTACCTGGTGTTGACCTCGACGAATCTGGCGCTGTCGGCGGCGAGTTGGAATGCCAACGCGACGAACGTCTTTGATTCCGGCGGAAATTTCATTTTCACCAATACGCCGGGTGGCAGCGCGCAACAGTTATTTTACCTGCTGCGGGTGCAATGAATTGCTAATGTTTAGGCCGCAAATGACATATCCCGCTGACTGAAAATGGCTGATGACGCACAATTCAATGAGCCGTCTCGAAGCGGCGATGCCGCTGCCGAGAAGACGATGCGCGTGCAGCAGCTTTTCGTGAAGCACCAGCTCGGGCTGCGCGCGTTCATCCTGTCGTTGGAGCCGAATTTTACCGACGCCGAGGATTTGTTGCAGGAGGTTTTTCTGGTCATTACGCGCAAGGCAAATGAGTTCGAGGAAGGAACGAATTTTTTCGCATGGGGATGCACGATAGCGCGTTTCAAATTGTTGGAATTGCTGCGCCGCCGCGCGCGGTCGCAGGTGTTGTCGGAAGAAGTCATCGAGGCATTGTGCGCGGTCGAGCCGGAGCATCCGTTTGATGATTCGCGGCTCGCGATATTGCAACAGTGCTTGGAGCAACTCGCGCCCAAGGCGCGGCAGATGATGTACTTGCGATATTACGGGGAGCATTCGCCGGCGCAAATCGCGCGGTTGGTTTCGTGGACGCCGAACGCGGTGCGGGTGGCGCTGTCGCGGGGGCGCACGGTTTTGCAGGAGTGCCTCGAGCGAAAGCTGCGACAGGAGGCCGCGCGATGAAAGACGAACGGCTCATTGTTTTGCTCGATGCCTACCTGGATGGCGCGCTTTCGCCGGAGGAAAAACAGGAATTGGAGCGGATGCTTTTGGAGTCCGACGCGGCGCGGCGGGAATTTTGGGAGCGCGCTTCGTTACACGGCTGGACCTACGCGGCGGCCAAATTGAATTACGGCGTGAAACCCGCCGAGGAGGTGGCCAGGGAACGGCGCGGCCTGCGGGGCGCGCCGTTCGAGGTTTTCGTGAGCTGGTTGCGCCGGGCGAGCCGGTTGGGATGGAAAGTCGCCTTGACCGGCGTGGCCGGAGCGGCGGCGGTGGGGCTTTGGATGGGGATCCGGGCGCTGCAACAGCCAATCGATGACAGCGAAGTGGCGGACTCGGCGCCGGAGCCGACAGTGAACACGAATTATATCGCGACGCTGACTCGAGGAACGGGAGTCGTATGGGTTGGCGCCACCAACGATGTGGAAATTGGCTCATCGCTTGTTTCCGGCTGGCTGCACTTGAAATCCGGCGCGGTGCAAATTGAATTTAACAGCGGCGCGCGAGTGATTCTTGAAGGTCCGGCGGCGCTGGAATTGGTTTCGCCGGGAGAAGCACGATTAAATTTTGGCAAGTTGAGCGCGCGCGTTCCCGAGCCGGCGCATGGGTTCAAAGTTTATACTCCGGACCTCACGGTCACGGATCTGGGCACTGAGTTTGGCTTGAATCGTCCGGCGAACCAGCCGATGAAAGTGGAAGTGTTCCAGGGCAAGGTCGAGGTGGCGACGAATGGGGCGGCCAAGCCGGAACGGATTTTAAATGCCGGCGAAGGCGTGCAGGTGAGTGCGCGCCAAATGCAGCCGATGCCGGCGGTGGATGCCCGCGATTTCCTGAGTGTCAACGAACTGGCGCGCCGTGAATCGGCGGAGTTGCGGGCGCGTTACCAGGAATGGCGGCTGGGCGACAGCGCGCTGGACACCGATCCGGCAATTCTCGTGCACCTCAATTTTGAGGACCAACGCAACGTGGAAAGGAACTTGATCAATCGCGCGATTGCGACGCGGGCGTCATCGCGTGCGATGGTCTTCGGCTGCGATTGGGGCGAAGGGCGATGGCCGGGAAAGGCGGCTTTGGAATTCAATCGTATTAATGACCGCGTGCGCCTGTCGGTTCCGGGCGAGTTTCAGTCGCTGACGTATATGGCGTGGGTGCGCGTGGACAGCCTGCCGAACCAGTGGAACGCGCTGGCGTTGGTGGACACTTTCAAGACCGGCGAGACTCACTGGCAAATCCAGCGAAACGGCAGTTTGGAGTTGGGGGTGCGGATGGAAGGGGGAATAGCGGCCTGGAACCACCTGGTTAGCCCGCCGGTGATCACGCGCGAGGATTACGGCAAATGGATTCATGTGGCGGCGGTGTACGATGGCAACAAAGGGAGGATGATTCTCTATTTGAACGGCCAGCCCGTGGCGTCGAAGGCAACGAAGACCCGGACGCTCACGCTCGGCACGTTGGAGTTGGGCAATTGGACGCCCACGTCGCGAAAAGTCGGCGCGAATTATCGCATCCGGGATTTTCACGGGCGGATGGATGAATTCGCCTTGTTGAGCCGCCCGATGTCGGCCGAGGAAATCCGGCGCCAATATGAATTGGGCAAACCGCGCGAGATCACTGCCGTTGCCGGCCTGGTGCCCCTTACCCCGAAACCGTAGATTGGATTTGGCCTCCTTTCAGTTATATTTGATACCCCTAACACCCCTACAACATGAAGTCACCCCTACGTGGCGTATTGTCCGTGCAGCTCGCCTTCTTTGTGGCGAGCGCAATTCGCGTGATCGCGCAGACCGAGCCGATGCATCCGATTCTCACCATCACCGGCAGCGGCAGCGGCGCGAGCACGGTGACGAACATCGCGGAATCGGCGTACACGAATAATTTTATCCCGCACAGTCCGCCGCGTAACAACAGCTATGGTTTTGTGCCGGCGGTCGTGTCGGGCGATACGGGCTGGTCGTGGAGTTCGTCCACGCCGAACCAGATCACCAGCACGCCGAGCGGAATCATTTTCCCGAACACAAACACCGCGGCGTATCCGGTCCGCACGCAGGCGGTTTCGGTTTTTCTCACGACGGCAACCAATAATTTGACGCGGAGCGTGAACGCGATTTATTACAACAAAGCGGGCAGCACCACGTCGAAATCGCTGGTCTTCAATTTAATCGATTACAACAAACTCAACCAGCTTCGCAGCGACGTGGACAAACTGGCGCCGGCCTACATCAACAGCGGGAGCACGCCGCAGACGCGCAACGATAATTATTCGCGCCGCATCGCCATCGCGCTGCTGGATTGGGCGCGCTGGCATCCGAGCTATTACCTGACCGCGATCAACAGCGCGAGCTACATCGATGTGACGCCGAATTACCTGGCGAGCACGGGCGGATTCGGGCCGCAACGCGCGAGCGATCACAACGGTTTGGCGCATGAGTGGGCTACGGACGAACTGCTGGCGTTTGATGCGATCTACGACAGCGTGGTGTTGACGAACATGAACGCGGAGATGGGTTACGACGTGCGCCAGTATATCTGCGACAATTTATTTTTCGATGAAGGCGATTTTTTAGTGAATCACATCCCGGTGAGCATCGCGATCCAGAGCAATTTGTCCGGCCCGTACGCCGTGCTGCCCGAAGTGGCGCGCGTGCTCAACCGGCCCGATTACATTATTTGGATGGACGCGTACCTTGACGCCACGGTGCGGCAGAAAATCCGCCGC
>DASXHY010000497.1:0-3920 GCA_036488095.1 Verrucomicrobiia bacterium
CGTCCTGGGCGTCCTCCTCGTTCAAGCCGAATTTGCGGGCCAGGCCATAGATGAGCTTCCAATAAGTGTCAAAAAAATCCTGCCAACTGGCTTGGTCCTGCCAATTTTTGAGACGGTCTATCAACGTCGCGCGCGTCGGAATAAACTCTTCATCTGTCTGTCGCACAATCAAGTAATGCGTTCTCCCGTCAAAATTGGCAAATAGAATGTCACCGAAATGCATTGAAATCTGGCTCGGGGTTTGCTTGTCTTTTGGTGGTCAGTTGGCTGGACGCCCGGCGAGGCGTATTCCTGCCCGGGCGGTAAACCGAATCGGCAATCAGAAGGCGCTTTGAAATTGCATCGAACATTCTGGCGGGAAACATTAGTCGGCATAATTCTATTCATCGGGACAATTCTTGCCTATCCGCTTTTTGCGCAACCGCCCGCAGTAGCGGAGACCAACGAAATCCGAATAGTTGACGCGCAAAATGTGGTCGAAATTTCCCCCAAAGGTGCTGCCACCTGGGTGCTCACCCGGACCAACCAGGTCCTTCATCCCCATGACCGGTTGCGCACCGGGCCGGACAGTCGCGTGGCCCTGCGTTGGTCGGATGAAAGCGCCGTGCAATTCGGCCCTTCCACCGAATTGGAAGTCCTCCCGCCACACGAATCCGACGCGCTCGCCGGATTGCATCTCATTCGCGGCGTCATCTCGTTTTTCCATCGTGACAAACCCGGCCGCATCCGCGTCATCACTCGCGGTGCCGTCGCCGGCATCGAAGGAACAGAATTCGTCCTCGCAGTGGATGACTCCGATCGCACCACCCTCTCAGTGATTGATGGCAAGGTAAGCTTCGGCAACGAACAGGCCACGCTCGTCCTGACCAACGGTGAACAGGCCGTGGCCGATGTTGGGCACCCGCCGGCCCGAACCGCCGGTTTCGTGGCGAACAATATTCTGCAATGGGCGTTCTATTACCCCGCCGTCCTGGATCCCGCGGACCTGCCGCTCAGCTCGGATGAGCAACAAGCCCTAGCAGATTCGCTCGATGCCTATCGCGCCGGCGATTTGCTGGCTGCGCTTGCCAAATATCCATCCGGTCGCCAGCCGGGCTCCGACGCCGAGCGCGTTTATTACGCTGCGTTGCTGTTAAGCGTCGGTGAAGTCGACAAGACCGAGGCAACGCTGAATGCGCTTTCGAGCACGTCGTCAGGGCGCCCGCAACAATTGGCCGCTGCGTTGCGGCAACTCATCGCCGCGGTGAAACACAACGTGAGTTCAGCGCCCGCTCCGCGGCTCACCACGGAATTTTTGGCCGACTCGTACTACCAACAATCGCGCGGCGACCGGAGAACGTCACTCGCGCTGGCCCTGCAATCCGCGAAAAAGGCGGCTGCGAAATCGCCGCAATTCGGGTTCGCCTGGGAGCGGGTGGCGGAATTGGAGTTTAGTTTCGGCCGTAACGGCGCGGCGAAGGAAGCCTTGGAAAAAAGCCTCGCTTTGACCCCGCGTAATGCCCAGGCGCTCACGCTCCAGGGATTTTTGCTCCTGGCGGATGGCCGCACTCGCGAGGCGCGGGCTGCCTTTGACCACGCATTGAGCATCGATGCCGCGCTGGGCAACGCCTGGCTGGGGCGCGGCCTTTGCCGCATCCACCTCGGCGACGACCGCGGCGGGCGTGAAGACCTGCTAATGGCTGCCACACTCGAGCCGCAGCGGGCGGAATTGCGAAGTTATTTGGGAAAAGCCTACGGCAATGTCGGCGATTTTTCGCACGCGATGAAAGAGCTTCGCCTGGCCGAGAAACTCGACCCCAATGATCCGACCGCGTTTCTTTATTCCGCCGTGATCAACCAGGAATATAACCGCGTCAACCAGGCGATTCGCGATTTGGAGAAATCGGAGCAACTGAACGACAATCGCAGCATCTATCGCTCGCAACTCTTGCTGGACCAGGATCAGGCGGTGCGCAGCGCTAATCTCGCGGGCATGTATCGCGACGCAGGCATGAATGAAGTGGCGCAGCGGGAAGCGGCCCGGGCGGTGAATTACGATTACGGCAACTATTCCGCGCACCTTTTCCTGGCCAACAGCTACTATCAGCTCACCGATCCGAATCTGGTCAATCTCCGTTACGAAACGCCCGCCGAAAGCGAATTCTTGCTGGCCAACCTGCTCGCACCTGTGAACGCGGGACCGTTCTCTCCCACGATTTCGCAACAGGAATACTCGCAATTATTCGAGCAGAATCACCTCGGCGTCGTGTCGAGCACGGAATACCTGAGCCGCGGCGCATGGTCGGAGAGCGGCTCCCAATACGGCACGTTCGATAATTTCAATTACAATTTCTCTGGCCTCTACCGCTCGGACCCCGGACAAAGAATCAACGAGGACCTCACCGAACAAAGCATTTCATTGACCGTGAAGGCGCAAATCACGCCGCAAGACACCGCATTTTTACTGCTTCAATATAACAAGACCGCGTCCGGCGACCTCGCGCAATATTATTCCCAAAGCAGCGCCAGCCCGACGTTCCGGCTCGACGAACGACAGGAGCCTATCCTGGGAATCGGTTATCATCATGAATGGGCTCCAGGCGTTCATACCCTCGTCTTTGGCGCTCGATTGACTGACAATTACAGTTTTACAAATCAAGCGCAGCCGACGTTCGTCTTCTTTAGCCATCCCGATTTTGCGACGTCACAGTCGGTATTTACGAAAGTCGAGGGTCTTAACATGCAAGAACAGTTTGAGAACAAGCTGGAAATTTATTCGGGAGAGGTGCAGCAAATTTTCAGTCAAACGGAGCACAATACCATTTTCGGTGCGCGCGCTCAGTACGGGAACTTTCGAACTGAAAATCTGCAGGATATGCCTTCGGACCTCGCGACAGTTTTTCCCGATCCACCGGCGCCGGCGGCGCAACAGGCATCCACGTCCGTCTTTAAACGTTTTGCAATCTATGGCTATCATCAATGGGAAGTCACGGACTGGCTGGAACTTATCGGCGGAGTAGTTACGACCGCGCGACATTTCCGCAGGATTTTCGGACCGCCCCTGTTTCTTCGGAGGAAAAGACGGTGGACCAGGTTTCGCCAAAGGCGGGAATGATTTGGCGTCCTGCTGCGGATACCGTGGTGCGCTTTGCTTTCACGCGCTCGCTGGAGGGGGCCAGTCTGGATCAAAGTTTTCAGCTCGAGCCGTCTCAGGTAGCGGGTTTCATCCAATCCTTCCGCAGCATCATTCCTGAATCGATCGCGGGGGCAAACGCTGGAGCGCGGTTTGAGACTTATGGTTTTTCATTAGAACAAAAGTTTCCCACGGGCACTTACCTTGGCCTTTCCGGTGAAATATTGAACTCCGATGTTCACCGTGATGATGGGGCTTTCGATTTTGATCTGGCCAATGGGCCCGTTGGCGTTCCTTCAGTTCTGCGTGAGAGCCTGAATTATTCCGAACAGTCTCTGCAGTTTACCGCCAACCAATTGCTGGGCAATTGCTGGTCTTTGGGTGGCTCTTATCGTCTGAGCCGGGCTGTATTAAACGATAGATTTCCGGATGTCCCGAGTTCTGTGCCGCTTGGTTTTGTGGACTTCCAGCAAAAGCAGCGGCTCGAAGGTGTGCTGAATAATTTGAGCCTGTTTGCCATCTATAATCATCCTTGCGGCTTCTTTGCGGAAGGTGAAGCGCTTTGGTACGCGCAGCATAATATCGGTTATGGCGGAACTGAACCTGGCGATGATTTTTGGCAATTCAACCTTTTCGGCGGTTATCGTTTTCCGCGCCGCCATGCCGAGTTGACGCTCGGGTTGCTGAACCTGACTGGTAAGGATTACAAATTGAATCCGCTGAATGTCTACAACGAACTGCCGCGTGAGCGGACGTTGGCAGTTCGATTGAACATCAATTTCTGAACCGGAGGCTAAACCTTGGCTTG
>DASXHY010000498.1:0-4951 GCA_036488095.1 Verrucomicrobiia bacterium
TTTCGACCGGGAGTCTCTATCTTTGTGCTACGGCCCTCTTGCCGCTCGGCCTGCCGCCATCCGATGAATTTTGGAGCGGGCCATCGGCGCGCTGGACTTCGCAACTTATCTGGTCGGGAGAATCCGTTCCGGCAGATCACGCGATGTCCGACCATAGTTGATTCCGTTGCCTCCATAAGACTAATAGTCGTTTTGCGAAAGCGCTCGCTCCGGGCGCAACTGTCGCCCGCCATCAATGCCCTCAAAACTTTTGGCGGTCTGGAATTATTCCAGGCCCTTACGTTTGAAAACAAAAACGCCCTTTTTGTTGCCGACGACGATGTCAGGATATTTCGGATCGCTTGCAAACCCGGTCATCACCTGTGTGCCCACGCCGGAATTGTCGTCAATCAAATGCGGAACAAATTCGGCCTGGCCGTTGCCGGTACGGACGAGCTTGAACCAATACAGCACCGCGGCGGAATTTTCATCCGGGTCGGGGCCGGTTTTTCCGTGCGCCCAAAAACGTTTGCCGGTCACCAAATCCTTCAAGCCGTCGCTGTCCATGTCCACCAGCGCCACCGCATGGGGTTGCGTGAAAACAACGCCGTCTTTGCTCGGCGTCGCGTCGGGATTTAAAATGAGATGCCGGCGGAACGTGCTTTCGCCATTGGTCCGAACCTGCTCGAACCACGCGAGTCCGTAACCGTGCGGGTTCAGGCAGCAGACGACGTCGTTCAAACCATCGCCATTCACATCGTAAGCATACATTTGCGAGCAGCCGCGCTCGCCTTCGGAAAATTTAAATGGATGAAATTTCCACACCGGATCGCCGGCGAGCGAGGCGGGTTGCTCCCACCAGCCGTCTTTTTCGAGAATGTCCATGCGGCCGTCGCCGTTTACGTCGCCGACACCGAGGCCGTGCTGAAATTTTCCCCACGGGCCCTTGGGCGAAATGCGGTGAAACGTCCACGGCTTTTCCGGCGCGGCCCAGTCGGCTTGTGCGTAGCCAAAATAATTGCTCGAATTACAAACCAGTTGCGGCTTGCCATCGCCGAGCAAACCGGTGAATGCCGGCGATTCGTTTTCAACATTGCCGTAAATCAGATGCCGCTGCCAGTGGTCGGGCTTGCCCTTCGGATTTTCAAACCAGAACGCTTCCTTGGCCGGGAAGCCGATGACCATGATGTCGTCCCAGCCATCGTGGTTGAAATCATAGACGAACGTGAAGAAATTATCGGAGTAAGTATTCTTCGCTCCAAGCGCGCCTTCGTAGCCGGAAATCTTTTGCGCCACGCCGTCGGCATTCGTGACGGTGAAGGATGAGGTCGGAAGCGGACGATATTCGTGGCGCGTTTTGAAATCCGGCCCCTGATACCAAAACGGCCCGGAGGCGACATCCATGATGCCGTCATGGTTGAAATCGCCAAAATCCGCGCCTTCGGCCCAAAATTGGTCGCTCAGTTGGATTTTTTTGAAGGCCGGCGTCGCGGTGTCGGCGGCGAAAATCCGCGTTGAAAAAAGCGCCAAAGCCGTCAACGAAACAAATCTCATTTTCATAAAGCGGTGGCAGCGCGTGCGGAACTGAAGAGTTTATCTCTCAAGAATTTCAAACCCTTGACCGCGATTTCATCTTGCGTCGGCTCGATTCTCCGCCAAATCGCCGCCGCGCGCGCAATTACTTTTACATCCGTCGTGAATGATTCGATGACGACGTCGCCTTGATAGCCGATGCGTTGCAACGCCTCGGCGATGCCGCGCCAGTCCAAATGGTCGCCGCCCGGCGTGCCGCGGTCGCTGCCGCATGCGTGAAAATGTCCCAGCCGCTTGCCCGCTTTCTCGATGGCGCGCGCCTGGTTTTTTTCCTCGATGTTCATGTGAAAAGTATCGAGGTGAATTTTCAACGCCGGGCTGCCGACATCTTCAATCATTTTCAACGCCTGATCGCACGTGTTGATGAAATCGGTTTCAAACCGGTTCAACGGCTCGAGGCAAATTTGTTTGCCGCGCGCCTCGGCATATTTGCTAAGTTCGCGGAGATTTTTGACGACGGTTTTCCATTGCCTCCGGTATTCCGGCGCCGGCACCGCATCGGCGCGGCCCACGGAAGAATAAACTGGCCCAATCAGCGACGGACAATCCAGCACGACCATTTGATCAATCACGCCTTTCAAATATTTGAGCGCCGTTTTCTGTTGCTTTGGCGTGCCGCGCAAATCGCGATCCGAGCCCATGCAGGCGCAAATCGAACCGCAAACCAGGCCGGCTTTATCCAATTCACGCTTCACGCGCGCCGCGTCAATGTGACTGCTGTCCTCGATGGCGATTTCAACCGTATCGAAACCCCATCGCTTGAATTGCTTGAACCGTTTGGTGCTCGTGTTCGTGAACGGCGAGACGAAGAGAAATGTGTTAATTCCAAGTTTCACAGAATTTTTCCCCAGTTACATTTGAGCCTGCGCCGGATTTGCGGCGATTTGCAAGCCGGAAAGCGGCGCGCCATCGGCATCGGTCAACCGCGCGCCAAAACCCCAGCCCTGGGTATTTTGCGTCACTTTCAGCAGCAGGTTGTTCCAGCCGGGCTTGAGTGTGATTTTGACTTTGGCCGGCGCCTGCGTCAGGGCGTGTGAAGTATTGTTCTCGTGGACCACTTCGCCGTTGAGCCAGACCTTCACGCCATCGTCGCTGTTCACGACGAGCAAGGCCGCATGCTCGCTGTCGCTGTGAATCGTCGTGCGTCCGTAGGCAACCTCCTGCGTGCCGCCAAATGCGGCCAGCAAATCCACCGCCCACGGCGATTTCGGATCGTCGCTTAACGAAACGTCCTGCCAATTTGCTTTTTGCGCGTCGGCGGTTTCGGGCGGGAAGGCGATGTCGAACAATGCCGTGAAATTTTTTCCCGCCTGTCGATACGGCCCGGCAATTTGCCACGCGGTGATGTAATTCAGCCGTGCATCAACCAATTTCGAAACGTCCCGCGCCTGCTGTAAAATTTGCTCGCTCGCGCCGTGAGCAATCAGAGTGTCCAGGGCGGCCTTGGCCGCCGCAGTGTCGGATAGCCTGCGCGAAATGCCGATAATGGCCAGCGCGGTTTCATTGCTGACGGCATTATCAGAAAGCAACGGCTCCGCCAACTTCAGCGCGCGGGCATCTGTCACGCCCGCCGCCAAACCGGACAGCGCAAGACGTTTTTCGGCGGTGGTTGAAGCCGCGGGTATGATCGCCTGGAAATATTTCACGCGCTCGGAATTTGGAATGGCAGCGCCTCCTTCCTGCGTCGTCAGCCGCACGCAGGCTTCGATGGCCGACGCGCGAAATTCTTCATCCGACATTTGCGCGACTTTTACAATGTCCGGCAATAATTCCGGGTCCGCCGTCTGGCACAGCGCGCGAATCGCCGCGCCCCAGACGTCGGAACTTGAATCGGCCGCATATTCCCGCAAAGCCGAGCGCGTTTGCGAATTGGCGACGCTGCTGCAAACCGGCAACAACGCGATGCGCGTTTGCGCGGAACCATTTTTCAAAGCTTCGAGCACTGGTGAAAAATCCACTGTGCCATGCCGCGTTTGAATGTGCCGGCAAGCCAAACCGAGCGCGTCCGCCGCCGCGGAACGGCCTTCGTCAGTTTTCATTTCGCCGACAATCTGAACGAACCCTTCCAATTGCGGTTGATCCGCCAATCGCGCCAGCGCCTGAAACGTTGCCGCGCGCACCGGGTCCTCCGCCCGTTTTGCCAATTCCAACAATTGCGGGGTCGCTTCCATCGCGCCACGATTGTTCAACGCTCGGACGATTTCCGCCTGCGCGTCGGTTTTCGATCCGGCCAACAATTTCAGCAACGCCTGGTTGGGTGTTCCGCGATGAATGAGCGCCAACGCCTGCCGCGCCGCCGCTTGTCCCGCATCGCCGGGCGTCGCAGCGATTTCCACGAGCAGCGGAACAGTTTCATCATCGCCCAAATTGCCAAGCGCGGCCAACGCTGCGGCACGAACTTCCTGCTCGCCGTTTTTCGCCAACGGAGAAATTTCTGAAACCGCCGCCGGGTCATCGCGCTGGTTCAGCGCGTCAATCAAGGCGGCTTGCACGAGCGGATTTGCATTGGGCAGCAGCGCCGCGATGTCCTTTGTCGCGCCGGAAAAATCCTTTTCGTGAACCAACTGAACAGCGGCCATTTGAATCGCCGCCGGGCCGTTGGTAATGGCATTCGCAATGAAACTCGCGCCGTTTTCGCTGGATTGCGCCATTCCGCGAAATGCCGCGACGTGAAAAAATTCCTTTGTTGGCCGCTGATAAACTTCCTGATAAACCGAAAACGCCTGCTGGCGGCTGCCCGCCATCAGCAGGTGATGCGCGCAGCGAAGACAGCCATCGACCACCGCATCCGCCGCAGAACTGCCGGACGTTTTGAGTTGCCTCTCCAAAGCCGCCAGCGCGCCGGGCGTGGCGATTTCCCCCAGAGCCGTGGCACTGCCGCCGGCGATTTGTGCGTTGGAATCGGACAGCAACTTCGCCAGCTCCGGAACCGCCGCTGCATCGCGACGCACGCCGAGCGAACTGACAATGCCGGCTTTCAGCAAACCGCTCGTTTGCGCAAGCGCGGCAATCAGGGCGTTTTCCGCTTCCGGGACGGGCATGGTTTCAAGCGCATGGCGGCCCGAGAGCGAAAGTTGTTCGTTCGTAAGCAACGCCGCGAGCGCCGGAACGGAGCGCGCGGTGCCGTGCCGTTTGAGCCACGCGCACGCAGCGTCTTTGTCATGCGGCGAAGCCTGTGATTGCAGCACACCGATCTGCGCCGTTTCATCGGTCGCATCGTCCGCGAAGACCGCGAATGACGACGCGGCCAAAAAACCGGCCAGAACAAATTGAAAACAGATTTTCAAATTCATATCGTTTCTCGTTGTTTCAATTCGCGGACAATTATGCCAGCCACGGCGAACGGCGTGCCGTCGAAATCATCCGGTTGGCTTCATCG
>DASXHY010000579.1:0-5100 GCA_036488095.1 Verrucomicrobiia bacterium
CCAGCCGCCCGTCTTTATTTCGCGTGACAACAATATCCTGCACCGCCGCCGTCCCGAGGTCCGCCCAGCCCGACCAGCCTCCGTCGGCGTTCGTTTGCCAGATGTGTTTGACGGAATCAGTGCGTGCGTCGAGCGCGAAAACTTCCAGCCGTCCGGAGGAATTTTTTCCCACGACCACGGGCGGTTCAACCGCGCCGCCCAAATTGACCCATTCCCCCCAGCCGACCGTGTTGGCTCCCTGCTGTTGAATATACGTGAGCGAATGCGTCGCTCGATCCACCCCAAAAACCTGCATGCGCCCATCCGCATCGTTGGCGATGGCAATTCCCGGCAGAATCGAGCCGCCCAGGCCGGACCACGACGACCAATCGCCACTCGAAGGTTTTTGCCAGCGATGCCGCAATTGCCCGCCGCCATCGACGGTGAAAACCTCGAGTTGTCCGTCCGCCTGCTGCCCGGCGTACGGCCTCCACAGCGGCAAACCATCCGCCCCGCGCGCATTCGCCAGAAGAGCCAGGACCAAAAAAAACCCGGCTGTCCACGAAACGAGACGCGACGCGACGGAACTTTGAACGCGATAAGCCATCGCTTACGAGGTTACTTGGCCCGGGATGAGGTGCCAATGATAAATGACGAATGACAAATGGATTTGGGCGTGTCTGGATACTGCCCTTTGTAGTTCCGCCTCCAGGCGGTTCGGCGCATTCTCTCCGTCCTCGACCGCTGGTCTGAATCCCAAGATTCCTGGCTAGGATCCTTTCGAGCGACGTACAAAAGCGGGATGCGGGTTAGTTTTGAACGGCCCACTCGCTGATGGGACACCAGAACTCCGGGTGTGGTTGGTTGTCCCGGTTCCAGTTTTGAGCGGTTCGCGGAGGAAAGAGATAGTCGCGCCGTTTTACCAGGCTCACATGGGTATCGGCAAAAAGCAGGTTGTAACCGTCGGCGTGAGGAGGATTGGCTTCGGTATCGTTCGAGTGGACAGAGGGCGGAAAAAAATTCCACGGATTCATTTTCACGGATCCCTGGACTCCGCTTTGGCCCTCGTAACGGAGGGGGCGGGTATCGGCAACGGCATACATTTCGCTGGGCGCCGCGACGCGATTCTCCGGCACGGTCAAGCGGAGATGACCCAGGCCCAGCCACTGACTTTTTGCAGCCAAAGCCCCGCCGTTGGTTCCGTAACCGAGCATGCCGTAGGAGTTGTAGGCGTAACTGCTGAACACCGTGAAAGGGCCCCCGCCGGGGGGAGGCAATTGCCGCACGACGCGTCCGCCTTCGGCGATATAGGTTGGGCAGTGCCACGCAACATTGGTCCAGTCCAGGGGATTGTAGGCCGCCAATTGGTCGGCCCAGGTTTTGAAAGGAGCCCCGCCGAACGCGGTTGGATAAGTATTATTCTCGGAGACATACATCTCCATGGACACCCCGATTTGATGCAGACGATTGGCGCAACCCGTGGTGCGGGTGCGATCGGGCCCACGGGACACAGCGGGGAGGATCAGGGCGGCCAACACTGCGATAATGGCGATGACGACAAGAAGCTCGGTCAGGGTGAAGGCGCTTCTGCCGGGTTTTTGCGTGTACCGGGTTTCAAGATTCGGCTGGCAACGCAGTTGCACTCCAATTCGACAGCGCAATGCGGGCAGCATCACGCGAAACTAGTGCACCAGGTCCAGCGCGTCCACCAGAACTGAAAAGTTAAATGACGAATGGATTTGGGCGTGTCTGGATACTGCCCCGTTTGTAGTTCCGCCTTCAGGCGGTTCGGCGCATTCTCTCCGTCCTCGACCGCTGGTCTGAATCCAGACAATGGATTTTAACCGAATCATTCCTTCATTCGTCATTGCTCATTTCCATTCCGCCGGTTTTCCTATGGCCGAATGTTGAAAAAACGAACGCAACCTATTCTTGAAATTTCCGAACTGCGCATTCAGCGCGGGCACACGGTCATCCTCGACGATATTTCCTGGCGCGTAGAGCGCGGGCAACATTGGGTCATCCTCGGCGCCAACGGTTCCGGCAAGACTTCCCTGCTCAGCGCGCTCACCGGCTATCTCATGCCGACCGCCGGCGAGATTTCCGTGCTCAATGAAAGCTACGGGCAATCCGACTGGCGCGAACTGCGCAAACACATCGGGATCGTCAGCACCTCGGTGCGCCAAATGATGAACGATGAAGAGCCCGCACTGGAAACCGTCATCAGCGGCAAATACGCCATGATCGATTTCTGGGGCCGCATCCGGGCTGGCGACCGCGCGGAAGCCGGCCGCATTCTCCGGCAAATCGAATGTACTCACCTGGCCGAACGCCCCTGGCTCGTGCTTTCGCAAGGCGAACGCCAGCGCGTGCTGATTGGCCGCGCGCTCATGGCCAAACCCCGGCTCTTGATCCTCGATGAACCCTGCGCCGGGCTCGACCCCGCCGCGCGCGAACACTTCCTGCAATTCCTCCAACGGATCGGCGGACGCAAGGACGCGCCCACACTCGTCCTCGTCACGCATCATGTGGAGGAAATCATGCCCGTTTTTACGCACGTGCTGATTTTAAAAAATGGCCGGACCCTGGCGTCAGGAGCAAAAGCAACGGCTTTGACGGGAAAATTGCTTTCAGAAGCATTCGGGGATCGCGCGCGATTGAAGAAGGAAAAAAATCGTTACGCCCTCACGGTCACCGCCACGACGGGGGACGTGATCTAGTTACAATTACATGGTCCGCCAAAGTGGCGTGCCGCACGTCTCCAACTCCCACTCAGGCCAACCGGCGCGCCCGGACGCGAATGAGCGTCTTTCGGGCATAGGACAGCCACAGCAAAGTGAGGACGGT
This sequence comes from Verrucomicrobiia bacterium, assembly GCA_036488095.1. GTDB lineage: Bacteria > Verrucomicrobiota > Verrucomicrobiia > Limisphaerales > DASXHY01 > DASXHY01. The sequence continues at coordinate 2,827 of DASXHY010000579.1, forward strand.
AATCGCCATAATTTGGCCGAGAACGGGGAAACTGTAGAACAGAAACGCCACGCCTCCGCAAACCACGGTCGCCTTGATCAAATCGAGCAGACTCATACGACATTCGGCCAGGTTCGCTGGCCCGGGCGCAACGGCAATTCGCACCGGAACGGCCGGGGCTAAACTGCTGTGCTTATCTGTTCAAAATCTACACCTTCTTAAAAACAGTGCAAAGCTTTCGTACGCATATCGGGTCATTTCCATACCGCCTGACCCGTAATTGCACCGAACAACCTCGTAAAAAAAGTAGGTGACGAGTCTCTAACCACATCCTCAATCTTCTCATTAACACCGTGGCTTCAGCCCGGTGGGAGAACCGACCGACATCGCTTTCAGCCGTTTTCAACGGCTTCCGATCGGCTCACCCGAAGCTCAAATTTGCCGCCCACACTCTGCGCCTTCGCATCTTTGCGCCTTTGCGTTGAATTCCGATAGCTTGGATTCGCCGTTATTTCTTTCCATAACCAAACAGCTTCTGCGCCTTGATCACCTGCGCCACCGGCGCCGGCACTAACTTTTCCCACGAAGAATCGCCGCTTTGGATGAGTTTCAAAACATCGCCCGAATAAATCGACAGGTAATCGCGAGTATAAGTGCGGATGTCTTCCACGCAATCGTTCTCGACCAGGTGCGCGTAAAGATGTTTGAGATGCGGCGCGACCTCCATGTTCTCCACCGTCGTCAGCTTGCCATTGCGATCGAGTGAAGGATAAACGTAGAGCTTCACGCCCTTCCGGAATAATTGCCCGAGCGATTCCATGATGCCGCCGGGCAGGTCCGTGTAAAACTTCTCGTCCATGATGTCGCGCAACCGCACCAGCCCCAGTGGCAAGCCAATCGGCTTTTGCGTGTAACGCCAGAGATACGTCAGCAGCCGGTGATACCGCAGGAAATTCGAAATCAGCACCGGCTTGCCCAGCGCGCTCAACATGTCCACGCGATCCAGAAAATCGCGTGAGTCAATCGCGTCCCCCACCTGCAACTGGCGCAACGTCATCTCGAGAATCACAATCGGCGGCTCGCCCTCCAGCATCGCCTCCTGCGTGAATTGCTTCTGCGCGCATTCCATCATCTCGAGCATCGGATTGGTCAGCGGACGAAAACTGCCGCGCTGCACCAGCACAGGTTTTTTGTAGAGCACCTCGCCCCATTGCACGGCTTCGCCCTCCGCGGTGAACATCGCCGCCTCGGTCAGGTCCTTCTCCACCAGTTGCAATGCCATCAGGCGATTATCCAACTCGGCAAACGCCGGCCCGGCGAACCGTATCATATCCACCTCCACGCGCTCCCACGTCAGGTTGTCGAGCAGCGAACCAATCAGCTCCTCGGGCTTTTCCCAGGAGTAGAACGCGCCAAAAATGAGGTTGATGCCAATAATTCCCAGCGCTTCCTGCTGGCGAAGGCTGTCGGCGTCGCGCATCCGCACATGAATAAAAATTTCCGAATACGGCGCGTGCGGTTCGTTTTGGAAGCGAATTCCCAGCCAGCCATTGCCTTCATCGTGGCGCTTGAAGCTGCCGGTCGCGACCGTATCGGCAAAAACAAAAAACGCGACCTGATCGCCGCGCTTTTGCCCAAGGCGCTCCTGGAGCAAAACGTATTCGTGATCGAGCATCGAGCGCAGGCGCTGCCGGCTGACGTAGCGATCCGCCGGGCCGTAAATGGCATCGCTCACCGCCATGTCATAAGCGGAAATAGTTTTGGCCACCGTGCCGGAAGCACCGCCCACGCGAAAGAACCAGCGCGCGACCTCCTGCCCCGCGCCAATTTCGGCGAAGGTGCCATAACGTTTGGCGTCGAGATTGATTCGCAACGCCTTTTGGTGCGGACTTAAAATTTCATTGGGCATAACCTGCGGCAAATGTAGCGGCGCTCTGCGCCCGCCGCACTCAGAAATTTACATCGCAATATCCGGAGCGCCGCCGTCCCGGCGGCCAGTCGGGTGCGATTGGAAGTGAGGGTCACGATTGAACGCGTGCTTTGGTCTCCCTCTCCGCCATGAAATGGGGGAGAGGGCCGGGGTGGTGCTCATCACTTTTTCCGCTCACAAAATCGCGCGACGTGTAGCGCAGACATTCTTGTCTGCGGGTTCTGGGGACTTTCCAGTCCCCAGTTGAGGGCAGTGCCACGACGAACCGGCCAGTCAGCATCATCCCCGCTTTTTGTTGCAAATTTTCGTGGAGTGCATAGCCTCGGCCCATGAACGAAAAACACTCATTTCGGTCTATCCTCCAC
>DASXHY010000618.1:0-2017 GCA_036488095.1 Verrucomicrobiia bacterium
AGCGAACGCAAATCGCGTGCGGCGTCATTTTTTTGCGGAGCCTGTCCGAGAGTTTGCACTTCGCGGGAAAGGATGCTGGGAAAATCCGGGTGAAATCCCGCGTCGAGCATCGCCTGGTGCGCGCGGGCTTTCAGATCGAAAGGGGCGTTTGACATCCGGTATTTTGGAGCGAAGGACGGGAGGGGTGCAACGCGAATTTTTTTAACCACGGATGGACACGGATAAACACGGATTGGAAAACGGGAATTTACTGGAGGTAGCTGAGGCACCCTTCGCCAAGCTACGGTTCGCCAAGGTGGGAAAGGGTTGAGACTCGTCACCTCGTCTCCTACGGGGTGGCTTTTCCCTGTTCACGGCAGAGCAATCGAGGCGGACCAAAAGGGGAAAAGCAATTGGCAATCCCGTTCTTGCCTTTGGGACGCGTGTGAGGAAACATTACCTCTTTATGGCACACGTAAAATTGCACATTCCGGGCCCGGTCGAAGTCAGAGAGAAAACGTTTCGCGCGTTTTGTTCGCCGATGATTGGCCACCGCGGGCAGGGGTTCAAAGATCTCTACGCGAAAATCCAGCCGCAGCTTCAGGCGCTGCTGTCGACGAAACAATTGGTTTACATTTCCACGTCGTCGGCCTGGGGCGTGATGGAAGGCTCCATCCGGAATCTCGTTTCCAAAAAGGTCCTCAACTGCATGTGCGGGGCGTTTTCGGACAAGTGGCTGGATGTGTCGAAGCGTTGCGGGAAGGAAGCGGAGGCGTTGCAGGTGCCGTGGGGTTCGGCGATCCGCGCGGCGGACGTGGACAAGAAACTGGCGAGCGGCCAGTTCGACGCCCTGACGCTGATTCATAATGAAACTTCGACGGGCGTGATGAGCCCGCTAGGTGAAATCGCGGCGCTCAAAAAGAAATATCCGGATGTCATGTTCATCGTGGACGCGGTGAGCTCGATGACCGCTGTGCCGCTGAAGTTTGATGAACTGGGCATCGATGTGTTGCTGGCGGGAACGCAAAAAGCGTTCGCGATGCCGCCGGGGGCGGCGGTGTTTGTTTGCTCGCCGGCGGCGCTGGGCAAGTCGGCGACGGCGAAGGACCGCGGTTATTATTTTGATTTCGTGGAGTTCCAGAAGAACGCCGAGCAGAGCATGACGCCGAGCACGCCGAGCATCGGGCATGTCTACGCGCTGGGTTCGAAGCTGGAGGACATTTTCGCCGAAGGTTTGGAGGCGCGTTATGCGCGGCACGCCAAGTTGTCACAGATGACGCGTGATTGGGCGGCGAAGCACGGGTTCACGCTGTTCCCGGACGCGGGTTTTGAATCGGTGACGCTGACGTGCGTGAGCAATGGCGCGAGGCCCGGCGGCCGGACGGTGGACGTGGCGAAGTTGCAAAAATTGGTTAAGGACCAGGGCTTCCTGATTGATGGCGGCTACGGAAAAATCAAGGGCACCACGTTCCGCATTTCCAACATGGGCGATGAGACGGAGGCGACGATGAACGAGCTTTATGCGGCGTTGGACGGCGCGATGAAACAGCTCTAGCAGCCCGTTAGTAAGCAGCAGCCGACGTGAGTCGGCTCTAACTTTAACAAAGTTTTCGGGAGAAATTTGCGCCGACTCACGTCGGCTGCTACGGAATGGGGATTTTTTAACGAGATGCTGAAGTGTGCGGCAGGGGCCAAAAGTGGGCGGGAAAGGGTGTGCCGTCGTACGCACAGGGTTTTTGACCTTTTGTATATTGACCGAAAAATGTGCCTGAGGCAGTGTGGCAGCGAGTACATTTTTATGCGAGCCACACCCCTGAACTCCTGCTCGCGCCGGAGAGCGTTCACGTTGATCGAACTGCTGGTCGTCATCGCCATCATCGCAATTTTAGCCGCGATATTGTTGCCGGCATTGTCCAAAGCCAAAGCCAAGGCCAGCCAGACTCAGTGCTTGAATAATCTCAAGCAACTGGGATTGGGATTCCAGATGTACTGCCCGGATAATAATGACATTATGCCGGGCTGGGCCTCGTCCGGCGCG
>DASXHY010000640.1:0-5833 GCA_036488095.1 Verrucomicrobiia bacterium
CGCGATTTAAAAAGTTGGCAAGTGCGGAGTTTACCCAATGGAAGCGGAAGGTGGAAAAACGGGGCAGAGGGCTGGAGTTCAGGCTTTAGCCTGTTCGGGGAACACGCCAGTCTCACGCCACCGGTTCCACTGGCAACGAAATTCGCACAATTCCCGACTGCCCCGTTTTGCGCGGCAGAATTTCCAGTTTCCCGTGATGGGTCTCGATTATTTTCCGGCTCACCGTCAATCCCAGTCCCAGCCCCACATTGCGCGTGGTGAAAAACGGCGAAGGCGCTTTTTGCGCCGCCTCGGCTGTGAACCCGGAGCCGTTGTCCTGCACTTCAATTTGCAGATCGTGAACCACACCGTTGCCATTCGTGTCCGTATGCAGGCGCACGCCGATTTTCGGATCGGACGGATTTGCCTGCAGCGCGTTCAGGATCACTTCGGTCAGCGCGTGCTTCAACGCCGCGCGATCGCCGGTCATTACAATCGGCTTCGCCTCGTCCTCGTATTTGAACTGCGCCGCTTTCACGGGCTGATGTTTCCGCGCCTCTTCGTAGGCCTCCTCGATCAACGGATTCATCGGGAATGCCTCGTGCGAAATGAGGCTGTCGCGCGCAAGGAAACGCATCTGGTTGATGAGCCGCGTCACGCGCTTCACGCCATCGGCGAGCGCGGAATCCAGCGACGCGCGGAATTCCGGGTCTTTGTATTTGTCGGCCAGCAACTGTTGATGAGTCGAGAGTGGTACCATGGCATTGCCGACCTCGTGAGCGAGGCGGTCGGCCATGGTGCGGACAAGGCGCAAATTGGCGGCCTCGACTTCGAGCCGCCGCAACTGTTCGCTTTGCGTGAGATCCTCGACCATCAACAGCGCTGACGCCGGTTGGGCTGCATTCTGGCGCTGAAAAGGGACAATGGTGACATTATAAATCGTGGACGGCTCCGGTTCGAACTTGAACGTCGGCACCGCCGTGCCGGTCTTTAGCACCTGATAAACTTTGGTGCCAATGACCTGCGGCAAATCGCTGAATTCCATCTCGCTCGTCCGTTGGTTGGCGACGCCAAAGTAACGCCGCGCCGCCTTGTTCGCGTGCAGAATTACGAGGTCGCGGTTCACCACTACGCAAGCGCTGCTCAATTCGCGGAGAATTTCCGCCATCATCGTGTGACTGCCGGAAAGCTGATCGTGCAGCCAGATATTTTTGACCGCCAGGCCGAGTTGCTCCAGCAGATGAAAAATCAATTCCAATTCCGGGTTCGCCAGCGATTCGCCGGTGATGTGCCCGTCGAAAACGGCCACGCCGATGACCGTTTCGCGGTCCAGGATCGGCACTGCCACTTGCGCGCCGAGCAATTCAAATTCTTTTTGCGCCTCGAGATCCAGCCGCGCTTCATCGCTCGTGCGCCGCAGGATGCGGCCCAGCCGCGATACCTGGCCGCCGATGCCGGTCTCGAAGGAAAGTTCAAAATGTTCCAGCAATCCGGGCGAAAGTCCGATCGCGCAGGCCGCGCGCAACCGCCGATTATCGTCCAGCCGCAATTGTTCACCCATCCACTCGGAGGGTTGCCGCAGGAAAACAGCCGCGCGATTGATGCCAATCAACTCCCGCAGCAATAGCAGGAACTGCTTAAGCATCGCGTCGGCATCCAGCGAATGCGTGAGGATGGCCGAGAAACCGCGCAGCGGGCTGAGGCTTTGAAAAGCTGATTGGGACGGAGCGGGCAGCGAGAGCGCCGCGACATTGGATTTCGGGTAATCAACCGCCGACGCGGAAGCGTGCGAGGATTGCGGGGCGGGCGCACCGCTCGTTTCCCACAGTCGATCCAACAACGCCGAGAGCATTTTGATCCGCACCGGCTTGGCCAGCACGTGAGTGGCGCCCTGGAGGTAAGCTTCCTCCTCCCATTCCCATTGCTTGGCGCCCGTATATATAATGAGAGGACAGCGGGGGGCGCGGCGGCGGAGTTTTTCGAGGACCCAAACTCCCTGCACGCTGGAAAGCTCGACATCGACAATGCACGCGTTTGCGATTCCGTGTGCCAGAAGCGGCTCCGCTTCTTCAACGGTTGTGCGATGCACGATCCGGTACTGTTCCGGACTTAACCCGGTCCGAAGCGATTCCACCAGTTCCGGATGAGGCGCGAGAACCAAAAGCGTCTTCATTTTTCGAGCGGGGCGGCATGTGTAAAGTAAAGTTGCTGGCGCTTGGGTTTGGAAGCCGGCTGTTGCGCACCCGTGCGAGTTACCAGCTTTTTGCACCCCACAACCTCGTTGCCCCGACCATCGCTCGAGACGATCAGGGTTTTTCCTGCTGCCATCACTATCATCAGATGATCCATACGATTGCCAATCCGGTCAATTTGTTTCTTCAATCACAATAGACAACATCGCTCTCGTCTTGCAAACACATGGAATACCGATTCGGCACTCTGGAAGACTACCTAACGAAGTCCAAGGGAAGTACCGGGAATTCGTGTCCTAAGCAGGTCAAACCAGCGGGTTTACCGAGCAACTCCGTTCTCGTCCTCGTTCTCCTCCTCCTCCTCGTCCTCGAAATTCCAACAACAAATCGAGAACGAGGAGGAGAACGAGAACGAGGACGATGCTCTTACAGCAGAATAAAAATCAAAAGGATTGCTTACGCGCTGGCTTTCCCCGCAAAATACGCGAGTTTACCGCATGAATACAGCCAGTCTGACATCGTCTGAGAAGCCCGTTGCCGGGACAGAATCGTCCGGCGCGGATTCGCCGAGCGCAGGTCTGCCCACCGCAGGCGCGAAGCCCGTCGTCCGGCCCAAAAAGGGTTTCTTCAAACTGGTTGGTGAGGTCCTCAGCCATGGCGGGCCCGGTTATCTGCAGTTTGCCATCACCAACATCTGTAATGCCGACTGCGATTTCTGCGGCTTTGCGCGCTCCAAATTTGATCCCAAAGCCCGCCGCAGTGTCACGTTGAAGGAAGCGCAGGATGTCATCGATATCGCCGTAAAAAACCACATCGGCTACCTGCTTTTCGTCGGTGGCGAACCGATGGTCCACAAGGAACTCCGCGCGATGACCCGCTACGCTGCCGAGCGCGGGATTCATCCCATGATTTGCACCAACGGCGGCCTGTGGAATGAAGACAACATGCGCGGCCTTGCCAACGACGGCCTCAGCAGTGTCATCATGTCCATCGACGCGCACGATATTTCCAAGCACGAAAAAAATCGCGGCCTGCCGGATGTCTGCCGTAAAATCAAGCGCGCCAACGAATTTTTCCATTCCGTCGGCATCCAAACCACCGCCAGCATCACCGCCAGCCGGTTGATTGACGATTACAACAAACTGCCCGAATTCCTGGAAACGCTCGGCTTCAAAAGCTGCACCTTCAGCTACCCGCTGACCTCGCTCGCCAGCAGCTATCTCAGCTTCAGCGACAGCGGCCTGGTGAATTTCTCGAAAGACGAACTCATCGAGCTGTTCGAGAAAATCAAGAACATGAAGCATCGCAGCGGCTACCCGGTCGTGAACCCAACCGAATCGCTGCACGAGATGCAACGGCATTTGCGCGGCGAAAAAGAGCAATTCGGCTGCCTCGGCGGGCACAAATATTTTTATCTCGATTGGAACCTGAACATGTATCGTTGCCATTTCTGGGAAAAGCCCATGTGCAACATCTACGAGTTCGACCAAACGAAACTCATCCGCGACGGCTGCACCCGCTGCATGATTGATTGCTACCGCGACCCGAGCGTCCTGCAATTCGTCGCCATCAGCGCCAGCGATGCCTTCAACAACGTCAAAAAAGGCAAGCTCGGCGCCGCCGCCAAAAACATCTTCGACCGCCGCAACCTGACCTCCATCAAAGCCGTCTGGGAAGATCGCAAATGGATTGGCGGCGTCTAAATCGTCTAAATTCAAGGTAGGGCTCGCGCTGCCGCGCAGCCCCATCTTCCGGTTTCGATCGCAAAAACGGTCGATAATCATTGATTTTTCACGCCAGCTTGCTATTACTCTTTGGCTCCAGAGAAGTCCGGCACCGTGCCGTTCGCAAGGAGACGCAGAATGGTTGACCAGAGAATTGCAATTAATTTCAGGCGCATTTTTGGAATCGTTGCGTTCCTGATTTTGTTTGCCGTCACCGCGCCGCTCTCGGCCCAGATTATCACCAACGTGACTCCGCCGCTGGGCGGCCACGGTGATTTCATTAGAATTTTCGGCAACGGTTTCGCGCCGGGCAATCACCGTCCGAACACCCTGAGCATCGATTTCAACGGTACTCTTTCGACCACCAGCACGAATCAAGTGGCTTCGGACTCTGAAATCGATATTACCAATGTTCCGACGACGGCCACTTCGGGATACATTCATGCTTTCCTCAACGGCGTCGAAGCAATCAGCCCACAACCGTTTGTCGTTGTTCCCACCAACATGCCGTACGCAACGAACTTCAGTCCGCTGTATGGCGCGAATAACACCACTGTGACCATCACTGGCGTGCATTTTGTCAGCGGCGGCCCGACCAACGCCACTTTCAACGGGGTGATTTCAAAAACGGTCACTGGCGTTTCACCCTTCGTTCAAAGCGACAATTCCATGATCGTTACTGCTCCGTCCGGCGTGACCAGCGGACCGCTTGTTTTGATCTCAAAACTTGGGGCGACCCACAACTTCAGCACCGCGAACAACGTTATCTCGACCGCGACCAACTTTTTTGTTCAGCCCGCCATTACCAGCTTTTCCCCCGCCAGCGGACGGCCGAACACTAATGTGGTCATCACGGGAGTGAATCTCACCGCGGCATCCGGCGTCGCTTTCGGCAGCGCCAGCGCGCTCAGCTTCACCGTTGTAAATAATAACACGATCAATGCGTTCGTTCCCACGAACGCGTCCACAGCGGCCATAGTCGTGTCGCCGCCGAACGGAACGATACTTGCCCCGGCGTCGTCCGCGACCAGCTTCAAGATGTTGCCCACGATTTTCAGCTTTTCCCCCTCGGCAGGTGCGGCCGGCACTGTCATCACCATCAGTGGTGCGGGGTTGAATGAAAAATCGCCTCACCCGGATGTCACTGTTGGTGGTGGAACAGTGGTCACGTTCGGCACCATCTCGCCGAACACGCTTTCGTTTAACGTTCCCAGCACCGCGACTTCTGGTCTCATCACCGTCACGACCACCAACGGCTCAATCGCAAGCACGCAGAATTTTTATTTGCCGGCGAGCATCACAAGCTTCACACCGATCGGCGGCCCCGCCGGAATCGTCGTGAAAATCACCGGCGTCAATTTCACCAATGCTTCCGCGGTAAGTTTCAACGGCCTGCCCGCGGCTTCCTTTGCCGTGACCAATAATACAATCGTGGGCGCTATCGCTCCCTCCGGCGTGACCTCCGGCCCGATCAGCATCACCACGCCCTTCGGCACAACCAACAGCGTGGCGCTGTTCTTCGCACCGCCGACAATTACCAGCTTCACGCCCACTCACGGACTGCCCGGCACCAACGTCACGATTACCGGCACGAGTTTTACCAATGCCACAGCAGTCTTGTTCAATGGCACGCCGGCGGCGAGTTTTGTTGTGAGCAACAATACCACCCTGAGCGCCGTCGTGCCTGCCAATGCAACCACCGGCCCCATCACTGTTCAGGCGCCCGGCGGCACCAACAGCAGTGCAGCGAATTTCACGATTGATTCGGCCGACCTCGCCATCAGCATGACTGGCGTACCCAACCCGGTTTTTGTCGGCAGCAATTTGCTCTACACGATCGTGATCACAAACACCGGGCCGTTTTCGGCTCTGAACGTCCGGCTCACCAACACGCTGCCCTCGTCCGTGGTCCTCAAAACCGCCACTACCTCGCAGGGC
>DASXHY010000689.1:0-11177 GCA_036488095.1 Verrucomicrobiia bacterium
GAAGCGTGTCGGACAAGCCGCCGAGAGTGGCTGAGTCCTGGCTTGATGTTGTTCGCCGGCAGGTCGGCTCTTTGAATTTCGGCATCGTGCAAATCGTAGTGCATGACGCGCGAGTGGTTCAAATTGAGCGCACCGAAAAATTGAGGTTGGAAAACCCCATTGCGGTCACAAATTCCGGAGATTAATTTCGCCCGCCAGACGTCTGGAGGCAAAGCCAAAAAATAGCAGCTTAACGACCATGCAAACCGGAGAGCGGCTGCGCCCTTAAAATCGATGAAGCTAAAACGACTAATTATCGCAATTACGCTCGCCGGTGGTTTGGCTGCCGCTTCCCGCGTCCGCGCGGACGAGACAACCGACGCCATTAACGAGTTGAAACAAGAAATCCAGGCCCTCGACCAGAAGGTGCGCGTGCTGGAACGGCAAAAAGAACTCGATATCGAAGCGGCTGGCGCCAAGGCCAAGGAAGCACCTCGTCTCACGGTCGGAAACACCGGCCTGAGTGCCGCGTCCGGGGATTCCAATTTTGTATTCCAATTGCATGGCGTCATACAGGCGGACAACCGCACGTTTTTCAACGACAAGGACAATCACGGCCGTAGCATCCAGGGCAACGACGGTTTCCTGCTGCGCCGGGCTCGGCCGATTTTTTCGGGCACGCTCTACAAGGATTTTGATTTCGTGTTCATCCCGGACTTTGGCGGGTCGTCGGTGCAAATCTTCGATGCCTATTTGAACTATCGATACGCGCCGTGGCTGCAAGTGCGCGGCGGAAAATTCAAATCGCCAGTCGGATTGGAGCAATTGCAATCGGATGTAAACATTTTCTTTAACGAACGCGCGCTGCCGACGGATCTGGTGCCGAACCGCGACGTCGGATTCCAACTTTGGGGCGACGTGGCGGATGGCCGGTTGAGCTATGCCGCGGGCGTATTCAATGGGGTAGGGGATGGACGCAACAGCGCCAATTCGGATTTTGAGGACCATCGCGAGTTCGCCGGACGGTTGTTTTTGCAGCCCTTCAAGGGGACTAGTGTGACCGCGCTGCAGGGGCTGGGCTTTGGCGTCGGCGGGAGTTGGGGAAACACTTCCTCGAATGCCAGCGGTTTGCCGAGCTCGTTCTTAACCGACGGCCAGCAGCAATTTTTTGCCTACACGAACGGCGTTGTCGCCAATGGTGAGCATTGGCGGCTGTCGCCGCAGGGCTATTATTATTACGGTCCTTTCGGCCTCCTGGGCGAGTATGCAATTTCGGATCAGGAAGTCACAAAGGGCGCGAAATCGGCGAGACTTGAGAATACCGCCTGGCAGGTCGCGGGTGGCTGGGTGCTCACGGGTGAAGATGCCACTTATAACGGCGTCTCGCCAAAGCATCCGTTCGACCCGCACTCAAATCATTGGGGCGCCGTGCAATTGGTCGCGAGGTATGCCGATCTGAACGTGGACAACAAGGCCTTCCCGATTTTTGCGAACCCGGCGACTTCCGCTTCTGAGGCGAAGGCGTGGGCGGTGGGCTTGAACTGGTATCTCAATCGAAACATCCGCGTGGATGCAAGCTTCTCGCGGACCACTTTCGGCGGCAACATCAACCGCAGCGCGGCGACGGTCGTGCGGCAACCGGAAGAGGTGGTTTTCACCCGGTTACAACTGGGCTTTTAATCTCTCTGATTCCATCAACTCCAATTTCAAGAACATGAAGACATTTCTAAAACTTTTTACAGCATTGGCGGCGGCCACGCTGGCTTTCGGCGTCGAGGCCAAAGAGATTAAACTGTTGAACGTCTCGTACGACCCCACGCGCGAGTTGTATCAGGACATCAACACCGCCTTCGCGAAACAGTGGAAGGAAAAAACCGGTGATACGGTTTCGATCCAACAATCGCACGGTGGATCGGGAAAACAGGCGCGCTCGGTGATTGATGGGTTGGAGGCGGACGTGGTGACGCTGGCGCTGGCGTACGACATCGATGCCATTGCGGAAAAATCAAAACTGATTGCGACGGATTGGCAAAAGCGTCTGCCGGACAACAGCACGCCGTACACTTCGACCATCGTGTTCCTGGTGCGCAAAGGAAATCCCAAGGGCATCAAGGATTGGGATGACCTCATCAAGCCGGGCCTGGCGGTCGTGACGCCCAATCCCAAAACTTCGGGCGGCGCGCGATGGAATTATCTGGCGGCGTGGGGCTATGCTTTGAAAAAGAATAATAATGACCAATCGAAGGCCAAGGATTTCGTTGCCAAGCTTTTCCGGAATGTTCCGATTCTGGATACGGGCGCGCGCGGCGCAACGACGACCTTTGTCCAGCGCGGCATCGGTGACGTGCTGATCGCGTGGGAGAATGAGGCGATGCTTTCCTTGAAGGATTCCGGCGATAAATTTGAGCTGGTGACGCCGTCGGTCAGTATTTTGGCCGAGCCGCCCGTGGCCTGGGTGGATCGCGTGGTAAAGAGACACGGCACCGCCGAAGTGGCGAAGGCGTACCTGGAGTTTCTTTACTCGCCGGAGGGGCAGGAAATCGCCGCGAAAAACTTTTATCGTCCCCGCTCCGAGGCGGTGGCGAAGAAATACGCGGACAAATTTCCCAAGCTGACGTTGTTCACGATCGATGAGGTTTTTGGCGGCTGGCAGAAGGCGCAGAAAACGCATTTCGACAACGACGGCACCTTCGACCAAATCCAATTGGACAACCGCTAAAGTTATGGAGGCAGTCATGAAATCCACGGCGATTCTTTCAGGGCGGGCGGCTCGCGAGAGGCGCTCGGTCGAGCGGCTCCTGGCCCCGTTGGAAGCTGTCGCGGAAAGCTCCCCGCGTTTTCTGAGCAGATCACTCGGCAGCTTCGAGAACAATGGCCGCGCTTACAGCCTGCCGCGCTTCGTCTACCTGGGGGCAAAGGGCGGCGGCGATGCCATTCGGGTCGGTATTTTTGCCACGATCCAGGGCGACGAACCGGAAGGGGCGCTCTCCCTCCTTCGGTTTGTTGACCTGCTGGAAAACAATCCGGAAATTTCCAAAGGATACGCACTATTTCTTTATCCGGTTTGCAATCCGACCGGTTTCGAGGACAACACCAGCCATTCGCGGAACGGAAAAAATCTCGACCGCGAATTCTGGAAGGATTCCACCGAACCGGAGGTGCGCTACTTGCAATCCGAAATCTGGATGCACGCGTTTGACGGTATCATTACACTCCGAAGCGATGAAGTGAGCGAGGGCCTCTGCGGCCACGCTGAAGGCGCTATTTTATCGGAGCATTTGCTCGAACCGGCATTGCGCGAAGCGGAACAGTTCGTGCCGCGCGGTCACGGGCGGGTTATCAGGGACAATAATTCGAACCTGGTGAAATCACCGACGGGCTTGCGGCGTCCCCCGTTCGAAATCATTTTGCAAACTCCGCGAAGCGCTCCTTTGCACCGGCAAGTGGCGGCATTCTCCGCGGCATTGCAAACAATTCTGGTGGAATACCGATATCTCATTGCCATTGCCCAAAATATTTAGATTCAAAACTTAGTGAATTGATTCGCGCGTCGGCGTTAGGTACTTTCCGGCCTACAGAAAGCTAACGACTGGCGCGCCCATTCTCATTTGATGTCCGCAAAAAAATTCAACGTGATGCCCGGTTTTGGCCTGACCATGGGCGTGACGGCGTTTTTTTTGACGGTAATGGTGCTGATTCCGTTTGCGGGATTGATCATTCGCACCTGCGGTCTTTCGTGGCATGATTTCTGGAAACTGGCGACAAACGCCCGCGCGCTGGCTGCTTACAAACTTACCTTTGGCGCCTCATTTTTTGCGGCGATCGCCAACGTCATCTTTGGGACCTTACTCGCGTGGGTGCTGGTTCGCTACGAATTCCCGGGACGCCGGTTCATTGACGCGATGGTTGATTTTCCGTTTGCGTTGCCCACGGCAGTGGCGGGTCTCACGCTGGCGAACTTGTTCGCGGCCAACGGCTGGCTTGGGAAATTCCTCGTGCCGCTCGGAATCAAGGGCGCATTCACGCCGCTCGGGGTGGTCATCGCGCTGACGTTTGTGGGAATGCCCTTCGTCGTGCGGACGCTGCAACCGGTGCTCGAACATCTTGAACGGGAGGTCGAGGAAGCGGCGGCCACGCTGGGCGCCGGGCGCTTGCGCACGTTCGTGAGTGTGATTGCACCGACGCTGTTGCCCTCAATATTGACCGGCTTCGCGCTCGCGTTCGCGCGCGCGATTGGCGAGTACGGCTCGGTAGTTTTCATTTCGAGCAACAAACCTTTCGGCGGCGAAATTGCGCCGTTCCTCATCATGATGCGGCTGGAGCAATACGATTACACCGGCGCCATTGCGCTGGCGGTGGTGTTGCTGGTGTTTTCCTTCATCCTGCTCGCGATCATCAACCTGCTCGAACAGTGGGCCAGCCACTTCCAAAACTGATATGGCCGGCAACGTAAAAAAGAAGCCAAACGGCGACTCGCACCGGCAATCACGGCGCGGGACGGAAGAATCGCCGGTCGTGAAATGGGTGCTCATCACCATCGCGCTGGCGTTTAGCCTGGTGTTCCTTTTGCTGCCGCTCGTGAACGTATTCGCGCAGGCATTCAACCAGGGTTGGAAAGCCTATCTGGGCGCTCTCACCAACCCGGATTCCTGGGCGGCCATTCGTCTCACGCTGATTGTTGCGGCCATCACCGTGCCATTGAACGTCATTTTTGGCGTGTGCGCGGCGTGGGCCATCGCGAAGTTTAATTTCCCCGGCAAATCGATGTTGATCACGCTCATTGACCTGCCGTTTTCCGTTTCCCCCGTCGTCGCGGGTCTCATGTTTGTGGTGCTGTTCGGCATGAACGGTTTTTTGGGGCCGTGGTTGCAGGAGCATCCGTTGCATCTCTTCGGCAAGGAATTTGAAATCAAAATTATTTTTGCCGTGCCGGGAATTGTGCTGGCGACGATGTTCGTCACGTTTCCATTCGTGGCGCGCGAATTGATTCCCGTCATGCAGGCCACGGGCACCGAGCAGGAGCAAGCCGCGCTGACGCTGGGCGCGAGCGGTTGGACGACTTTTTGGCACGTCACGCTGCCCTCGGTGAAATGGGGATTGATCTACGGCATCATTCTTTGCAATGCGCGGGCCATGGGAGAGTTTGGCGCGGTATCGGTCGTGTCCGGCCATATTATCGGCCAGACCGAAACCATGCCGTTGCGGGTGCAATCGCTGTATGAAGGGGGCTCGGTTGCATCGGGAGCGGCGGCGTTTGCGGTGGCAAGCTTGCTCGCCTTGCTGGCGTTGGTTACGCTGGGCCTCAAAACGTTCCTCGAATGGAAACAGGCCCGGGAATTTGAACGCGCCCAACAGGCGCTCGTGCCGGCGCAGCACGGCAACACGGCATTTCTCAAGCGCGAAGATTTCAGATGAGCATCGAACTGAAAAGTGTAACCAAGCAATTCGGCGGCGTGGCCGCGGTCAACAACGTCTCGTTCTCCGTGAACGAAGGCGAGTTGATGGCGTTGCTTGGCCCGAGCGGCGGCGGCAAGACCACCGTGCTCCGCATGATTGCCGGATTGGAAATGCCGACCACTGGCGATGTCCTGATCCGCGGCCAGCGCATGAATGATCTTTCGGTGCAGGAACGCAATATCGGTTTCGTTTTTCAGAATTACGCGTTGTTCAAGAACATGACCGTGTTCAAAAACATCGCGTTCGGCCTCAAGATCAAAAAATGGAAACGGGCCGACATCAAGGCGCGCGTGGCGGAGTTGCTGAAATTATTCGGCCTGGACGGTTTGGAAAAACGGTATCCTCACCAGCTTTCGGGCGGGCAACGCCAGCGGGTGGCGATAGCGCGGGCCCTGGCATCCAAGCCCAGCGTCCTGCTGCTCGATGAACCCTTCGGCGCGGTCGATGCCAAGATCCGCCAGGAACTCCGGGAATGGCTGGTCACGTTGCACCACGACTTGAACGTGACCACGATTTTTGTGACACACGACCAGGAGGAGGCGTTGGAAGTTTCCAATCGCATCGTGATTTTCTCGCGCGGACATCTGGAGCAGGTCGGCGCGCCGCGGGAAGTTTATGAGCAGCCCGCGAATGAATTTGTCGCGCGCTTTATTGGCGTCATGAACGTGCTGGACGCGGAAGTCAAAGACGGCGTGGCGCGCGTCGGCGAACTGCAATTTCCCGCCAGCGACCAACCGAACGGGACACGCTTGCGCATTGGATTTCGTCCTTACGCCGTGCAGATTTCAGCGGACCTCACGCTATTTCCGTATCGCGCCGTGTTGCGGCACACGTTTTTTCTGGGCGTGATGCTGCGCCTGGACTTCGAATTGCCCTCCGGTCTCACGTTGCGGAGCCGCATGACCAAGGAGGAGTACGCGCAGCTTGGCCTGGAAGACGGCAAGGAAGTTTCGCTGCAAATCCGCAACTACCGCGTCCTGGCCAAGGAAGACAGCGCGCTGCCGCCGGAAAAGGAATTTGCCTACCAGCCGCCGCCAACGATTGCCGAGCATATTTAGCAGCGCACTCTCATTGGTTGTGAATTGACAACGGGCACGGAGGAATGCAGGGTTTCGCCCAACCTTTCTTCAACATGGCAAGGCGATTAAGCTTCGTATTGATCTGCATTATCGCAGGCGCGGGATTGGCCGGCGGCTGCAAAAAAGCGTCGTCCAACGGGCCAAAATCGTCGGGTGGCTACTTCGAACCCCAGTTTCAAACGGAATCGCAATTTGTCGTGGATGCGATTGTCTCCGACCTTGCGGAGCAGATGTATTTCGCAATGTTTCACCGGCTGCCGGACAAGAAATATTTCTCGATCGTCGTAACGGATAATGGCGGTTCCATCGATGAGCCGATCTACAGCTTGCAGATTCGTCTGGACCGAAAAATTAGCGACCTGAAGATGGACGTGAAAATCGACGGGCCAATTTGGTCACCGGATGTTTATCGGCCGGTTGCAGAAAATCTCGCGCGAGCGATTGGGCTGAACGTCGACGCATCCGGCAAGACGGATGACACGAGCCTGTTGTCGAAACTTCTGGACGCAACGCCGGAGACCCTTGAGCAACAAAACCAGGAATTATCCAATGCGCTTGAAAGCGATTTCCAAAATCCCACCTTGCACGAAAAGGCGGCGCTACTGATGGGGGCGTTTGTGTTTCGCGAGCATTCCGGTTCTTTTTTTGAAATCCGTTCCCCGCTCTCGCGCATAACCGCGCACCTGGTCATGGCGCGCTTTCTGCGCGGGAGCGATTCGTTCAGCATTGACGGTCAAATGGCCGAGACATTGATGCTGACCACAATCGGCGATGAGGCGCCGGCGCTCGAAAGGTTGCGCAACATGGACACGAACGACCCCACCGTCAATGCGATGGTTCGCGGAGTGTATGCGCGAAACACGGGAGATTACCAACCGTTGACCGCTGTGACCGACCGTTCCCCGTTCGAAAGCATTCAATTGTTTTACGCGATGGCCGCTACCATCGGCACGCCGCTGGCATGGCCTAAACTCGCCGATGAACAGAGGAAATCCATTGATTATGTCCGCCTTGCCTATGAATTGGGCTATTCGGTGGAAATCGGGCACGAACTATTGGAGAATTCAGGGCCGTTGGAGATGCGCGAGATTAAAAGCATTTACGAGCTGTCGCACCATAATCAGGCGATGCCATCCGACATCGGAAAGATTTTGAATGAATTGCCCGAGTATTGTTTCAGCGTGGATACCGGCGGCAAAGCCCATGTGCATATCCTTGGCTGGGGCCAATGGGCCATGTTCTTCCAGAGGCATCTTTGCAACACAGTTGCGCAAAACTTCTATTTGATGAATTCCATGTGGGGTGTTCCCGATGACGCAAAGGAGTATGCCGCCCGCTGCGATCAATCATTTGGCAATCTCACGTTGTATCCATTTGTGCGGCGCTTTGATTGCACGGATGTCGGCTCGTATCACAAAGCGGTTGATGATGGTCTCAAAATGACGGTGAGCCAGCCGCAATTTGTCCCGGCGGAATGCTGGAATTATCTCTGTTACACAGTCCCGTTCGCCCCGCTTTACAATCCGAATCCAAATCCTCACGTTAACGAGTGGCACGATCACAATCCTCCGCCGGGCACGGTCTATGATCTCAATCCGCGGTTGGACCATCCCAGCCTGGTGGGCCGTCCGGATGCACTGGAACGTTTTGACAGGCTTCGTGACCTCGCGCCCTATGATCTGCGCATCTCGCGTTTCATCATGAAAAAGCGGTATCAGGATAACCCGGACTTTGACCAGGCCATGGCATTATATCATGACACGCTGTCGTATTCGCCAGAAGCCATGCAGGCGGTGGCTAACAGTGTTTATGGCGATCCGGCAAAGTATGTGCCAATGATGACCCGGGCCGCCGAAATCAATCCGCGCTATTATTATTTTCTTGGCGACTACGTGTTCCGGTTGAAGGGCGAGGACAAGGCGGCTTCGTACTATCAAAAAGGATTTGATGCCGACCCGGATCGTGTTGGCGCCTCCGACTATGCCGAATGGCTGGTGCGCTATTGGCATAAACACCAACAGGACGCCAGGGCCGATGCAATCGCACAGGAGGCGGGCATGGTTTATTCCTTCCGCGGATTGAGAGCCCAGGCGGTTTTCCTGGAACTGACGTCCAACTACGATGGGGCTTTCGAATGGTTCGCAAAAATCGAAGAGCGCTATAACGACCCGACTCCAGTCATGGATTTTTGTTTTCGTTACAAAGCAAAAACCGGTGATTCCCGCTTCGAAGCCGAGGTGCAAAAGCGGACGGGCAAATTATTTCCGCGGGGCTTGGAGAAAGTTACGCTTGCGGATTTTAAAAGCCCGCCGACGGACGGTGTTACGTTTCGCCAGGAGAATGAGCTTATGAAAGCCAACGGCCTTACGGGGAACGACATCATTGTTGCCGTATACGGGATCCGGGTACACAACGCCACGCAGTATATGTACGCGCGCACTTTGAAGGAGACGCCGGAGATGGATTTGATCGTGTGGCAGGGAAACGCGTACCGCGAGATCGCCGCCAACCCGCCCAGGCATCTTTTTGGCGTGGACATCGATACTTATTCCCAAAAATAATCAATCCTGCGCCGGTTATTGCATCAGCAGAAACAACCATACGACGAAGAACAGGGGAGGCAATAAAACGGGTGCGGATAATCCCAACACGCGCGCTGCCCGGCTGGTCTGCAACGGGATTTCTTCCAAAGCTCCGGCGTGCCCCTGATATCCGCGCCGCAATTCCCGAATGGCTTTCAACGCTGCCAGAATGCTGACGAAAATCAGCAGGCTGTTGAGCAGCGCAACGATAGGAATGATGCGGCCGAGGGTTGACAGGTGATTGATGAACACGTTTCCGCCGGTCGTTGGTGAAGTGCTCAGGCCGTTGGTGACAATCGCGTACGCGGTGAACAAAAACGATTGCGACGCCATCAGCCAGGACAGGCGCTGCATGACGAGGTTGTCCTCATGCTCGATGCGGTTGCGAAAAAGCTGATACCGCTCCAACGGCGAAATTCTTCCCGATGGTTCCACGGGCGCGTTCATGGCCGGATTCTCGCGTCGTTCGGTGCGAAAGGCAATTGTCTTTGCTCACCACCATTTAGCCGTAACGGTACAACTGGAAATGGGGAGCGCGCCCGCATCGGGCGCAGTGAGACGCGCCTCGCGGCTCACTTGGTGGTGTGAAATTAATCCAGCGTCGAGTGCCTTCCCACGCCGTGGATGTTCGGTGCGAGGCGCACCGAACGGCAGCCGGGGCGGCCGCCCTCCCCGGGAACTTATCTGCATCGTTCAGGGCGTTTGCAGCATGTAATAAATTTGCGGCGCGTTGGGGTCGTGCGGGTTGGTAATGGCAAACGCTCCGTTGTTATTGAAGGAGCCTGTGGCGACGGAAGTCCATTGCGACAGCGGCAGAGTGAGATTGGTTGAAATCAGCACATAAAATAATTTGCCCGGCGAACCCCCGCTGCCATCCAGCACGATGTCGCCGCTCGGCGGCGCGGGCGCGGTAATCACCAGACGCGGCGGAGGACCGAGGCTCGCGCTGGCGGGAGTGGAGTTGGTGCTTTCACCGAACGAATCCACTGCTGAGGCGGCGTAATAATAGGTCGGCCCGGTGACGGCGCTGCTGTCCGTGTAATTGGTGGCCGTCGTGGTGGTGATGATGTTCGTGAACGGTCCGCCGCTGCTGGTCGCGCGTTTCACGTTGTAACTGGCCGCGCCGACGGAATTATTCCAAGCCAACCGGATTTGGGCGTTCGTCGCGGTGGCAACCAGGCCGGTCGGCCCCGCGGGCGGATTCGTGCCCGAGCTCGTCCACATGAGGATATTCGTGAGAGAAGTATCCATCCGAAGAGTCGGGCCGTGGCTTTGCTCGTACACACCGTCTTTCATATAAAAATCCCCCGCGCCATTGTCCTGCTGCGTCCACACCAGGTTTTGATTGATCCAAACCCGGATGGTCCGCGTGACAATATTGTGGTCGACGTTCAGTTGAAACCATTTATCGGCCAGATTCGTGGCCAGCGTTGTTCCGCTGTAATCATGTATCGACCCGCCGTTGTTCGTGAACCAAAACGCCATGAAAGTCGTCGAGCCGAACGTGGACGACTGGGCGTCGCCGGTGTGGATCTGGAAAACGGCATAACTGTTCTCATTTCCCGGCGACTGGATCATGGCCTGATATTGAATTTCGCCGTTGGTGTAGTCGGAATTATAGCGTTGCTCGGTGCGCGGCAGGGTGGTGTTGCCCACCGAAAACGCGCCGTCGTTGCTATAGGTCAGGCAATGATAAATATTGTTGGTGAACCAATAGCGCTGGCTTTGCGGCGCGTTGGTCGGCGATTGAATTTTGAAGTTCAGCGTTTTCGGAATCCAGCCGGTGCCGCCAATTTGTGCCGAGGCGGTCAAAATCAGGAAAGCAAAAGTGAAAAGTCCGATGGCAGGGGATTTTATCGGTCTAAACATAGGGGTGCGTTGCCGGAGTAATGTCACAGCACCGCAGAGCATTAGTAACCGGATACGATATTTCCGACCAATCGGCCAGAGCCAACTTCTAGAACGTACGTTCGATCAAATATAGTGGCACGGGCGTCTCGCCCGTGCGAATCGAGACGCCCGTGCCACCTGGACCGGCTTCGCGCGACCAGGCTCGATCTATTTTCCCTCCAATCCCTTC
>DASXHY010000003.1:0-4845 GCA_036488095.1 Verrucomicrobiia bacterium
AAAGCGTGCGTGGCGCAACAAAGCACCGCCAGGGTTATTCCGGCAATCAGGCTGAGAGATTGCCACGGACGATGTGATTGGGGATGGTTTTTGCGAATGATGAGTTTCACAATTTTAACGTTTTTGGTTGAGAGCGGGGACGCAGCTTAACATGGCTCGTTGCCGGATGAACGAGTAACTATAATGCTACGAGACCAATAAAAGCTATAGAACATTTGTTCACCGTTCCGGGGAAGGATCGAGCGGTCAGGGGCGCGGGTGGCGGCTGCGTCCGGCTCTATATTGCGAGCAGGTCTAAGCGGAAACGAGGAGCGCGCCCTTCCGGGGCGCGCGGGTCACGGTGGGTTTTTGTTCGATATGTTTCAGGCGCCATCGGCCGGGACTGAGACCGAAACGGCGGGCAAACATCAGATTAAAAAGGCTTAAGGACTGAAAACCGCTTTCGAGGGCGACGTCGACAATCTTGAGTTCGGTGGTGGCCAGAAGATCACAGGCCTGGGTAAGGCGCAATTCCGCGCGTTTGTCGCGGAAGGACATGCCCACCACTTCGCGGAAAATCCGGCTGAGATGCCGCGGTGTGCAGCGCGAGACATGCACCAATTCCGCGAAACTGAGATTGATGAGTTCGGAGGTTTGGGTCGTTCGCAAAAACTCAGACAGGCGTTGTTTGGCGTCCGCGGTGGCGTCGGGCTCGACCGTTTCGTTATTCAGTTCGTCGCCGAATATTTCCAGAAATTTCTGGAGCAATTGCAGGCGGAGCAGGCTGCCGGCGTTTTTTCGCCCGGCGAAAAGTTCGCGCAACCGAGCGGCCAGCGGATGATGCGGGACGAGGATGCGGGCGGTAAATTCCGGGCGGGAAGCTGCCGTGCGAAAGAACGCTTGCTCGGACAGGGTTATCAGTCCCGCCAACCGCATCGGGTCCACGCAGAAAAAAGAGAAGGAGAGTCCGCCCACCTGGCTGGCGCGAATGCTCCCGTCCGAGTCCGGCGGCAGCACCAGGACGGAGCCCGGTTCGAGTTGCAGGTTTTGCCGGGCGTGCATCCAGTAACCCGTTCCCGACTCGATTTGAATCATCAGCCAATTTGAAAAACGCGAGGACCATTCCAGCCCAGCCGAAAGAGAGGCATCTCTAACAGTCAGATGAAGCTCGTATGCACTGTTCGATTTCATTTCGCCTGAGAAAACCGGAAACCTGTCACTGCCGACTGAGGAGATTAGAAAGGGAATGTTACAACGCCGCGTCGTTTGGGAAACCAAACCCAAACATTTTGTTCACAAAACCGATTGCATCAAAAAATGGCCGAGTTGGATATATTGCGGAGCGGGAAGCAAAATATCCGCCGCCGCCCGCCGGAATTGCGTGATTCCGGTGTTTCAGCGGGACCGAGGTATTATACCGAGCGGAACAATGGTGAGTGTTACGAAATGTAACACGAACGCCTTGCTCGTAACCCGCCTTCCGCGCATTTCGTAACCTGAATGTAACAATGGTGTCGATGAACCGTCACTTTGCGATTTTAGGTTTCGGCAAATGCTAAAACCAATCTTCAACAAAAAATCAGGAGTACGCGTTGCGACGGTGGCAAGCATCATCGCTGGAGTGGGTGTTGGAATGGCAAAAGGCGCCGACGCACCAGATCCGTTGCTGGATTTGTTCGTCAAGAAGGGACTTGTCACACAGGAGGAGGCCGACAAAGTAAAGGCGGAGGCGGATGCCATGCGCACCAACGAAGTTGCGGCTATCGACTCGGCATCGCGCTGGAAAATCAGCAAGGGGCTCAAGAACATCGGGCTGTATGGCGACATACGCGTCCGTTACGAAGACCGCACGGCGGAAGATCCCACCGGCGGCAAGATAGATTTGAATCGCCTGCGCGCGGCGGTGCGGATTGGTTTGAAAGGCGAGGCGTATGATGATTTTTATTACGGCGTGCGATTGGATACGTCGGCAAACCCACGGTCGGCGTGGTACACCTTTGGCAGTTCGAGCAGCGGTTCTCCGTATCAGGGGCCGTTCGGCAAGTCCACCGCAGGTATTAACGTAGGGCAGGTCTATCTGGGCTGGCACCCGACTTCATGGCTGGACCTGACGGCTGGCAAAATGCCGATGCCGCTGTACACCACACCCATGGTCTGGGACTCGGATTACAATCCGGAAGGTCTGGCGGAACATCTTAAGTACACGGTCGGCCCTGCGGATCTCTTCGGCAATTTCACCCAATTCATTTACCAGGACCTCAATCCCACTACGGCTTCGGGAGGATTGGGAATCAACGGGCTCACGGGACAGAACTCGCAAGATATTTTTCAATTCGCGTGGCAGGGGGGCGTTAATTACCGCATCACGACCAACATTTCGGCGAAAGTTGGGGCGACGATATATAAGTATGTTGGGATGAAGCGAAGCACGTCCACGTCCGGAACCACAACTTCTCCCGGATTTGGCGATCCATTCGTCGGGGAAGGGACTTACCTCGGGCCCGGCACCGGCACGCATAACGGCGCTAGCGGATTTGGGACTTCCAGCACGCTGCCTGGCCATGAGAGCCTCGGTTTTCCCAACAACCAGGTTGGTCTCGATCACCTGACGGTTTTGGAAATTCCATTTGAAGCCAATTTCAAGATCTGCAAGCTGGACGCGCGGATGTTTGGCGACTTTGCGTATAATTTTGAAGGCAAGGAACGCGCCCAGGCGGCGGCGAACGGTTACCAGGCCTTCCTGAACAATCAAACCACCACGCCGACGGTTACCGGGTTCAAAGCTCAAACGGACGACGTGAAGGCGTACCAGATTGGTTTGGCCATCGCGAGCCATGACAATATCGGCCTGACTTATGGCAGTGTATCTCATCGGCACGGTTGGGAAGCGCGGGCCTACTGGCAGCACGTCGAGCAATACGCGCTCGACCCGAATCTTCTCGATTCCGACTTCTTCGAAGGCCGCGGCAACCTCGAGGGATTTTATGCGGCCGTCGCGTACGGCCTGACGGACAATGTCATTGCCACATTCCGCTACGGCTACGCCACGCGCATCAATGACAAATTGGGCACGGGCGGCAGCAACCAGGATATCCCGCAGATTAATCCCATCCACAAATTCAATCTCCTGCAGATGGATTTGACCTTGCGGTTCTAGGACGAAAGCGTCCGGCTTTTCATAGCCGTTCTCGCTGGCAACATTGCCCGGTGAGAGCGGTTTTTTTTATTGAGGGACAATGGGCGGCGACATAAGAATTCCGATTGATAGCCCCATACCATTGCCTGATTCACCCGCGACCCCTCGAAATGGGGATGCGAGGACATTTTATTTTTCGTTTATTGTCAGAGCATTGGATGTGTCTTTATCGACGGACCACATCAAATGAATACAATATCATGATCGCCCATTTCGATTCCCGCTCGTCGCGAAAAAACACTTTAGCGTTTTGGCTGGCAGTTTCGTGCGCGGCTGCACTCAGCCTGGCCGCGCGAGGCCAATCGGAAAGTCGCGGCCCGACCAAATCGGAAATTCATAAGACCGAAAACGGTTATCAGCTCCTTGTCGATGGCCGGCCATTTTGGATCAAAGGCGCCGGACTCGGCTCGGGCACCATGGAGCAACTGGCCGCGCATGGTGGAAATTCTCTTCGCACTTGGGGCGTGGGCAACGATGCGCTGCTCGAACGCGCCGTGAAAAACGGACTTTACGTCACCATGGGCCTGGACGTCGCGCGGGAAAGGAACGGTTTTAATTACGACGATCCCGCGGCCGTCTCCCGCCAGTTGGAGAGAATCAAAGCGCAGGTGCTGCGATACAAGGATCGCCCCGGGTTGATTATCTGGGCGATTGGCAACGAATTAAATCTGAACGCGAAAAACCCGAACGTGTGGGACGCCGTCAACGGCATTTCAAAGATGATTCACCAGGTCGACCCGAATCACCTCACGACCACGCCGTTGGCGGGTGTGAATCTGAAGCTGTTGGCTGAAATAAAAACGCGCGCGCCGGACCTCGATTTGCTCGCGGTGCAGATGTATGCGGACATCGTCAACTTGCCGCGCTATTTGCGCCAGGCGCAGTGGGACGGGCCTTACATTATCACCGAGTGGGGCGCGACCGGGCATTGGGAATGTGAAAAAACGGACTGGGGCGCGCCGATCGAAAACGACAGCACCGTCAAGGCGGGCCTTTATGAAAAGCGGTATGATGCGGTGATCGCGGCCGATCCGCAGCATTGCCTCGGTTCCTACGCGTTCCTGTGGGGCCAAAAACAGGAGCGGACGCCGACCTGGTACGGCGTGTTTCTCGCATCCGGCGAAGAGACCGAATCCGTCGATGTCCTGGCGCATCTGTGGAGCGGCAATTGGCCCACCAACCGCAGTCCGCGAATCCAGGGCGCGTGGCTGGATGGCGAAACCTCTCATCAAAATGTGCATCTCAAGCCAGGCGCGACTTACACCGCGAAAGTCATTGCGAAAGATCCCGAGAACGATGCTTTGGTCTACACGTGGGAAATTTTAAAGGAAAGCAGCGCCACGAGCGTCGGCGGCGATTACGAATCGAAACCGTCCAGCTTGCCCGGGTTGATTCAAAATTCCGCCACCAGCGAAGTCACCATGGCTGCGCCATCGCAACCGGGCGCTTACCGTCTCTTTGCCTATGTGCGCGACGGCCAGGGTCACGCCGCGCACGTGAATATTCCTTTCTATGTAGACGCGACCAACGCGCTGGCGAAGATTTCGGATGCGATTGCGAAGTAAAGAAAAGACGAAGCCATCTAAAGCATTTTCAAAAAGTTTGTTAGCCCGAGAGAGATCTTATTAGTTCCACGGTGGTAGGGCGCGTCACTCCGTGCGCGCCGCGCT
>DASXHY010000063.1:0-2420 GCA_036488095.1 Verrucomicrobiia bacterium
TTGCAATTACGCCAAAAACCAGGCGGACCTGGTCGCGTTTTCAATGTTCCCCGGGCACCTGCTCATACACGTGCCGCAAATCGAGCCGACCTTGAAGCTGGCACCCTTTAATTTCGATTGGCTCGAAAAGTTTCTGGAAAACAATCCCAAGGCGCTCGAACACCATCAGGAAGGCGACAGAATTATTCTCACCGCCGACACGAGTGCTTTGCAAAACTTCGTGCTGCAGCATTTGGGCACAAACGAGTTGTTCCAGGCGCCCGATTCTGGGGGTGAAATGGTGCGGCGAACGAATTCGGACAAGCCGTGAGACGGCGCGAAGTAATAGTGGCACGGGCGTCCTCGCCCGTGCGTATCAAGGGAGTGCTTCAGAATCGCACGGGCGAGACGCCCGTGCCACTGGCCGCGGATTACGCGGCCTTGAAAAGCGCGATGGAATTCGAACGCTCCAGCGCCATGCGCACGAGGCGCACGTTCAGGTCCGACGTCGCGTTATCACCAAAGATGATTCGCGCAATCTCGCGCGCGATGGCGTCGAGGGACTGAAGGTTCGCCCGGTTTGCCCAGACTTGCTCCAGGGCCATGCGGACCAAGCGGACGTTGATGTCAGGGGCGTTGTCCCCAAAGATGATATGGGCCACATCGAGCACGAGCGTGTCGAATTGCGGATTGTTCTCTTTACTCATAGGTTTGTTTTCTTGGCTGTTGCCGTTCGAAATCGGCAGAGCGGGTTCACTGCGACGGGGCGTCGGATCAACCACCCCTTTGTCGGGGAGCGGCCGCGGTTGGGCGATGCTCTCCAAAGTCTTTGATTCAACGGCCTTCGGGGCCGGTTCGGCGGCGGCCATGGCGACCGGCGCCAATTCTTCCTCGGGAATTTGATTTGCGTCCGTCACAGGGAGCGCTGCGACGCCTTCCGTCGCGGGATCACCGGTGCTCGTCTCGGTGTTGGGCGCCATGGGCGCCGCGTTGAGGTTTTTGACGCCTTGGAGGAACACCTCGGTATCGTGCGAAATGATTTGTTCCGGCTCTTTCCAGACAAGCGCCGGCTCGGGTTCGTTCGCAGCCACAGGCGCGTTGACGGGTTTTGGCGGCGCTTTCAACAAATGAATCGTCACCTTCAACGCCAGTTCCAGCGGCGAAACCGGTTTCGCGATCAAGTCGCCGCCGCCGCTGAGCACGCTCTGTTTCCGATTTTCGAAATTGTTAAACGCCGTGACAAAGATCACCGGCGTCTTCGCGTGTTGCGGCAGCGCGCGCAATTTCTCGCACACTTCAAATCCCGTGAGCGCGGGCATGTTGATATCGAGCAGCACCAGGTCGTAATCGTTCTGTTGGAGCAACTCGAGCGCCGCGTTCGCGTCCTGCACACTGTCCGCGTCCATGTTCGCGCGTTTCAACGCCGTCACGGCCACCTCATTGCAAATCTCGTCGTCATCCACCGATAGCACGCGCGCCTGGGGCAGCGGTTCCATCGGGTCCACGCCGTTTTGATTGAGCAAAATCCGCAAACAATCCGCCGCCTGCGCGAGCGTTTGCAGGATGGACGGCGACATCGAGGAAGGTTTGCGCTCGATTTCCGCCAGCAACGATCCCCACGCGCTCGCCAGCAGGGAAAGCCGCGCGCAACCGCTCTTTTGCGCGCCCTCATTTAAAACCTGAAGCCGTTGCCTGAGCGCGGCGAGATTCCCGCGGCCGGCATCCGTCGCCGGCGCTTTGATAAACGCGAGGCAATGCTCGCGCAGCACCGGCATGTCCGCGACAGCGTACTCGATAAACTCGCCATTGGTTTGCGTGCTGGTCGTTTCCAGCGGGCTGCTGTTGGTCGCGGCGGCGGTCGAAGTACTGCCGGACATTTGCAAAATCATCGGCGGCTCGGGCGCCGGCACACTGCTCTTTCGCGCGGCGGTAACGGCGGAGAACGCGCTCATCTCGCGGATCAATTCCATCAGCGCGGCAAAATTCGCTTCACTCTTGGGCAACGCCCGGGTGGGGCTGGCTTCGGCGTTGGTGGGCCATTCCGACTTCGGCGCGTTGGAGAAAATGATGATCGGCACGTCCTTGAATTGAGGGTCCGCGCGCATGTAATCGAATACGTCCCGCCCGCTGAACTTCGGCAGAATGAGGTCGAGCACGACGACATCCGGCGTCATCTCGGATAAAACCCGAAGCGCGGCAACGCCGTCCTCGGCCACTTCCACGTGGCAACCCTCGCGCTGCAGGCGCTTTTGATACATGGTGAGCGCCACCGCATCGTTCTCGACGAAGAGAATAGTCGTAACCGGTTTCATTTCTTATTTCCGCGGCAAAACGTCGCATCAGATTCCCACGCACGGTTGAATCCCCAACAGACACTTCCTTTCCTGGGCAGCACCGCGTGTGCCACTGTTTTAACGCCAATTAGAATGCGTTATTTGATG
>DASXHY010000090.1:0-1917 GCA_036488095.1 Verrucomicrobiia bacterium
GGATACCGCGCACCGCTATTATTCCATGGAACGCCAGCGGTTGGATGGCCGGCAGGCTGTTCTCCGGAATTTCGGCGATCAGCCCGCGGCCACCCTGGACGGCCACAAGATCGAGATCGCGGCGAATATCGCCACGGTGGAAGAGGCCGACCGCGCCTTTGCCGCCGGCGCGGAAGGCATCGGCTTGTTCCGCACGGAAATGCTTTTCCTCGATCGCGCCTCGGCGCCGGACGAGGCCGAACAGCACGAAATTTATCATCGCGTGATTGAAGCGGCCGATGGCCGTCCGGTGATCATCCGGACCATGGACGTCGGCGGTGACAAGTCGCTGAGCTATCTGAATTTGCCGCCGGAACAAAATCCGTTTCTCGGCTATCGCGCGGTGCGGATTTATCCGCAGTTTGAATCGTTGTTTCGCACGCAGGTGCGCGCGTTGGTCCGGGCCTCGGGGCACGGGCCGCTACGCGTGATGCTTCCCATGGTTTCCAGGTTGGAGGAAATCCGGTGGGCCAAAAAAATAATCGCCGAGGAACAAGCCCTTTGCGTCGCGGAATCCAAATCGTTTGATAAAAAAATGCAGATCGGCACGATGCTCGAAGTGCCCTCTGCCGCGTTTGCGCTGGACGAATTCAGCCGCGAAGTCGATTTCTTCAGCATCGGCTCCAACGACCTGTTGCAATATTTCATGGCGGCGGATCGCGCCGATTCGCGCATTGCGCCGCTTTACAATCCGCTCCAGCCGGCATTCCTGCGATTGCTCAAGCAAATCGTGGACAAAGCGCGCGCCAACAAAAAATGGATTGGGCTGTGCGGCGAAATGGGCGGCCAAAAGCGTTATCTGCCGCTCCTGGCCGGCCTGGGCTTGAACGAAATCAGCGTCTCGGCCCCGGCGATTGGAGGTCTCAAGGCGGAATTGTCGCGGCTGGACCTGGCCGATTGCCAGCAGTTGTTCACGTCCGCGCTGAAGTGCGCGACGGCTGACGAGGTCGGCGCGTTGTTCGACAAATTTTCCGCGCAACATTCGCTGCCATTGCTCGCGCCGGAGATGGTGGTCGTCAATGCCGACGCCGCCACCAAGGAGGAAGCCATCAAACGCGGTGTGGATTTGCTCTATATTCACGGCCGCACCGAGCAACCGCGCGCGGTCGAGGAAGCCATCTGGCAACGCGAAGCCAATTATTCCACCGGCTTCGGACACGGTTTCGCGATCCCTCACTGCAAGAGCAGCGCCGTCAACGCCAACTCGGTGGTGGTGCTCAAATTCGCCCGGCCGGTTCCGTGGAATTCGCTGGATGAAAAACCGGTTCGCGTGGTCATTCTCATGGTGATCCGGGAATCCGACGGAGCCACCGAGCACATGAAAATTATTTCCGCGCTCGCACGTCAGGTGACGCACGAAAATTTCCGCGACAGCATCGAGCAGGAACAGAATCCCGAACAACTTTGCGCGTTTCTTAAAAAGAAAATAGGATGCTGAGATCCCGCGCAACCGGACGCCAGCTTTTCCCGGGAGCGCCGGCGTCCCGCCGACAAGCATTTCCCGCGCACATTGCCGACGGACGGGCCCGCTCTATTTCCCTATGAAAACTAACCTCCCACTCCTCATCGCCTCGTGTTTCCTGGGGCTGAACCTCGTTGCGGGCGAGCCGGCCAAATCCCCGGATCTTTCCAAAGAGAAAGTTCTCTACGAGATCGGTTATTCCCACCTCGACACCCAATGGCGCTGGACCTATCCGCAAGTCATCTCGGAATTCATTCCCAACACCGTTCACGAAAACGAGCCGCTGTTTCGGAAGTATCCGGATTACGTTTTTAATTGGACCGGCGCAAATCGCTACCAGTTCATGAAGGAATATCACCCGGCCGACTATGAAAAAGTTCGCCGGTGGGTCGCGAAAGGGCGATGGTTCCCGGCTG
>DASXHY010000198.1:0-3850 GCA_036488095.1 Verrucomicrobiia bacterium
AGCAAATGCATTTGTATTCAATGAGTGACAGCGCGCGAGGCGATCAATCCGCGACTGCGAATTTTTGAAAACGTAGACGCGGCGCGCCGACATTTTGCGAAAATATTCATTCATAATTTTTTAATTCGAAAAAATTTCTAAACATTCCTGTTTACAGGTACCGACCTGTTGTTAGTATCCGCCTCTGCGACTGCAAGCGAGCGAGCCATGAAAAAAATCGAAGCCATCATCAAGCCGTTCAAACTGGAAGACGTAAAGGAAGCCCTGGCGGGCCTGGGCGTGGAAGGAATGACGGTTTCGGAGGTCAAAGGTTTCGGACGCCAAAAGGGCCACACTGAAATCTACCGCGGGAGCGAATACACCGTCGATTTTTTACCGAAACTGAAAATCGAGGTTGTACTCGCCGATGGCGATGCGGCCGGGGCCGTGGAGGCGATTGTGAAGGCGGCGAAGACCGGCAAGATCGGGGACGGGAAAGTTTTCGTGAGTTCGATTGAAAATGCGGTTCGCATTCGCACGGAAGAAACGGGCGAGCAGGCTGTTTGATTTGTCCCTCCGAGAAACGAAATTTCCGGAGAGGTGTTTAATTAACGCACAAAGAGAAAGCTGAATTCAATGAGCACACCCAAAGGCGTACTGGAGCTAGCCAAAAAAAGCGGCGCGAAGATGGTGGATCTCAAATTTGTGGACACCTTCGGGACTTGGCAGCATTTCACCTGTCCCATCGGGGAGTTGACCGAGGAAATCTTCGAGGAGGGGCTGGGCTTCGACGGTTCCAGCATCCGGGGCTGGAAAAGCATTGAGGCGTCCGACATGCTGGCGATGCCCGATCCGAACACGGCGTTTATTGATCCTTTCTGCGCGGTGCCCACGCTGTCATTGACCTGCACCATTTCCGAGACGGGCACCAAGGAAACTTACAGCCGGGACCCGCGCGGCATGGCACAGCGCGCCGAGCAATATTTGATTTCCACGGGCCTGGCCGACCAAGCGTTTTTCGGGCCGGAGGCGGAATTTTTCATCTTCGACAACGTGCAATTCGACAGCCGGAGCAACGGCACGTTTTATTCAGTGGAATCCGAGGAAGCGGTTTGGAACACCGGCCGGGATGAAATGCCCAATCTCGGCAATAAAATCCGCCATAAGGAAGGATATTTTCCGGTTTCACCCGCCGACACGCAACAGGACATTCGCACCGAGATGTGCCTGGTGATGGAAGAACTGGGCGTGAAGATCGAGCGCCAGCATCACGAAGTCGCGACCGCCGGCCAGGCGGAAATCGATTACCGCTTCAATACGCTGGTCACGGCGGCCGATTGGATGATGATTTATAAATATGTGGTGAAGAACGTGGCCAAGAAGCACGGCAAGACGGCGTGTTTCATGCCCAAGCCGCTGTTTGGCGATAACGGCAGCGGGATGCACACGCACCAGAGCCTGTGGAAAAAGGGCAAACCGCTGTTCGCCGGCAAGGAATACGGCGGGTTGAGCCAGATGGCGCTGTATTATATTGGCGGTTTGCTGAAACACGCGCGCGCGCTTTGCGCGATTTGCAATCCAACCACGAACAGCTACAAGCGCCTCGTGCCCGGCTACGAAGCCCCGGTGAACCTCGCCTATTCCGCCCGGAATCGCTCCGCCGCTGTCCGCATCCCGACCTACAGCGATAATCCGAAGGCGAAACGCCTTGAATACCGTCCGCCAGACCCGGCAGCCAATCCTTATTTGGCGTTTGCAGCGCTATTGATGGCCGGCTTGGATGGCATTCAGAACAAAATAAAGCCGGGCGAGCCGCTGGATAAAAATATTTACGAGTTGCCGCCGGAAGAACTAAAGAAGGTTCCAAACGTGGCGGGCAGCTTGAGCGAAGCGCTGGATTGCCTCGAAAAGGACCATGCGTTTCTCCTGAAGGGCGACGTTTTCACGCCGGACTTTTTGGACATGTGGATCTCGACGAAGCGGAAAGAGCACGACGCGATTCGGTTGCGCCCGCATCCTCACGAATTTTTTCTCTACTACGATGTGTAGAAGAAAAACTGTTTCAAAAAGCGCCTCGTTCGCGAGGCGCTTTTTTCGCCGAAAAATTTTGAAAAAGGCCGATTTTATTGGACAAAATGCGCTGTGAATAACTCGTGAATAAAAGTTAATATGTTGTCCTCGTAAGTTATTCGTGCATTGACTAAAAAAAGGCCCGGCAACGGAAAAAGATTCGCCGCCGGGGACGATCAAGAAAGTTAAAAGAACACTGGCTCAAAAATATTGTCGCAAACCGTTGTCTTAGTATGAGTTACACAAGCCAATTAATGCCGGCGGCCCCGCAAAAAGTTACCGGGCATTTGATTTTATTGGCGGAATCGGATTTTGATGTTAAAACGGGCGGACGAAACGGGCGTTACGGACGTGTTAAGAAGCTAGGTGAATAAAATGCCCAAAAATTGGGCTTTTCGGGATTAAATGATGCAAGCTTCCGGTGAAAAAATTTGGGATTTCGCGCAGCAACATCTTCGCTCGATGTTGAGCGCTGACACTTATAAACTTTGGTTTGAAGCGTTGCGCGCGACCGGTCTCGACGGCAACAGTCTCGTGCTCGAAGTATCGAACGATTTCTGCGAAGTCTGGCTCAAGGACAATTACATGGGGTTGCTTCAGGATGTCGTCGCGCTCGCGGCGGGAAAGCAACTGCAGATTAAATTCAAAGTCGGCGTGGGTAACGGGTCGCTGTTGCAGGCGCCGGTGCTCCCACTGCCTTCCAAACCCAAAACGGCCGAACCGCCCGCGGAACGAAATTCGCATCACTCGGATCTGAATTTCAATCCGAAGAACACCTTTGAGACGTTCGTCGTCGGCAACAACAACAATTTTTCCTACGCCGCCGCACTCGCCGTGGCGCAGGCGCCCGGGAAATCCTACAACCCGCTTTTCCTTTACGGCGGCGTCGGCCTGGGCAAGACCCATCTGTTGCACGCGATTGGCCAGCACGTTTTCAACAGCAAAAAAGGCGCGCGCGTCGCCTATGTGTCGTCGGAAAAGTTCACCAACGAATACATCGACGCCATCCAGAACAACATGCTGGTGAAGTTCCGCAAAAAATATCGCCAGACCGATGTGCTGTTGATTGACGATATCCAGTTCCTGGCCGGGAAAGAGCGCATCCAGGAGGAATTCTTCCATACATTTAACGCGCTGCACGAAAGCCATAAGCAAATCGTGCTGACCTGCGACCGGCCGGCCAGCGAGATTCAAAATCTCGAGCACCGCCTGGTTTCACGCTTTGAATGGGGTCTGGTGACCGATTTGCAACCGCCCGATATCGAAATGCGCCTCGCGATCCTGAACAAGAAGGCGCAAATCATGGGAGTCACGTTGCCCGAGGAAATCATGAATTTCCTCGCCAACCGCATCCGGACGAACATCCGCCGGCTGGAAGGCGCGCTCATCCGCGTCGCTTCCTACGCGTCGTTGACGGGCAAGAAGTTGAGCATTGAAGTAGTGGAAGGTTTGCTGCGCGAAGTGCTGCACGAAGAAGGCCGTTTTTCCATCAGCATCGAAGTCATCCAGAAGAAAGTGGCGGAGCATTTTGATATTCGCCTGGCCGACATGACCAGCAAGCGCCGCCCGGAAAACATCGCTTTTCCGCGTCAAATCGCGATGTTCCTCTCACGTCAGATGACCGAAAGCTCCCTCAGTTCCATTGGCGAAGCCTTCGGCGGCCGCGACCATGGCACCGTCCTGCACGCCTGCCGCCTCGTCAAAGACCGCATGGAAATCGATGCCAGCGTCCGGCAAGTAGTCAGCTACCTGGAAAAGCAGTTGATGCGCTGATTGCGGTGCCGGGGTAGGGACGCCGCGC
>DASXHY010000210.1:0-2455 GCA_036488095.1 Verrucomicrobiia bacterium
GAGAGCCGATGGGTCTCGATGAAGCGCGGCTGGGACGCGGCGGTTTCGAGATATTTGAAAATCGGATTGAAACGCTCAACGTGGCCGACCTGCAAAACGCAATTTTTTTGCAATGCCAGTTCGACCAGGTGCGCCGCCTGCGCGCTGTTGTCGGTCATCGGTTTTTCCACCAACACATGCCGGCCTTGTTCCAGCAATGACCTGGCCATGTCGTAATGCGTGGTGGTGGGTGTGACGATATTCAAGGCGTCCGCCGCCGCGGCGGCTTCGGCGGGGGAGTTGAAGGCGCGCACCTGATATTTTTGCGCGAATTTTTGCGCCTTCTCTTCGGAGACATCATAAACACCGGCAAACTCGATGTGTCCGCCGGCGGCGAGTTCTGAATAAATGCGCGCGTGTTCCTTGCCGAGAGAGCCGACGCCTAACACCGCCACGCGAACTTTTGAGTGTGAAGTGGTCACGGCGCGAGTTTGCCAGCGTGAGCCGATGACTGAAAGCGGAAATGAACGTTTTCCCCAGAGCGCAGAGTCCCGCCGTGGCGGGACTCTGCAAGATTTGCAGGCGTTTCGCGCGGAGCGATGCTCCGTGTTCCGCGAAATTTTCTTTGGAACTTCATCGGCGGACTCATAAAGTAACGCCGTGCCTGTTCTCAGCTATATCGTGACGGCGCTGGTGGCGTACTTGCTCGGGTCCATTCCCACGGGCTTTCTCGTGGCTAAAGCGCGCGGGGTGGATATCCGCACCGTTGGCAGCGGAAATATCGGCGCGACCAATGCCTTTCGCGTGCTGGGCAAAGGGTTCGGCGTTTTCGTGCTACTGATGGATGCGCTGAAGGGATGGGTCGCGGTAATACTTGGCGCCGGGGCCGTCGCGAAATTATTGCCCGGAGTGCCGCTGGAATATCTGCGGATCACCGCGGGAATTGCGGCGATCCTCGGCCATAATTTCACCTGCTGGCTGCATTTCAAGGGCGGAAAAGGCATCGCCACGTCCGCCGGCGTCCTGATTGCGCTGGTGCCATGGGCGCTAGTGATCATTCTCACGATTTTTATCATCCTGTTTCTCACGACGCGTTATGTGTCCGTTGGCTCCATCGCAGCGGCGTTTGCCTTGCCGTTTGCCACGTGGTTCACGACTCAACACGACATCGGCTTGACTGCGGTGATGGCCGCGATCGGCGTGCTGGCAATTTTGAAACATCGAAAGAACATCCAACGGCTACTGAACGGGACGGAAAACCGCATTCAATTCAAGAAAAAGGAGGCGACACCGTGAAGGTCACCGTCCTCGGCGCGGGCGCGTGGGGCACGGCCTTGGCGCGGCTCCTCCAGCAAACGGGCGCGGAGACCGCT
This sequence comes from Verrucomicrobiia bacterium, assembly GCA_036488095.1. Lineage (GTDB taxonomy): Bacteria > Verrucomicrobiota > Verrucomicrobiia > Limisphaerales > DASXHY01 > DASXHY01. The sequence continues at coordinate 1,353 of DASXHY010000210.1, forward strand.
CTTTGGGGTCACGACCCGGTACACCTGGAGGAAATCCGCCGCAGCGGGCAAAACGAGCGATTTCTTCCCGGCATCCTGTTGCCGCGCGAAATTAAATTGGAAACGGACCTGAAAGCTGTCTTGACCGGCGATTGCACGGTGGTGGCCGTCCCGTCAAAAGCGTTTCGCGATGTGACGCGAGTGCTGAAAGATTTTTCCGGCATCATCGTGAGCGTGACGAAAGGCATTGAATACGATACCGGCCTGACCATGTGCGGTGTGCTGGCGGAGAATGCACCAAATGCCCGGCACGCGGCGCTGTCCGGGCCGACGTTTGCCATCGAAGTGGCGCGGGGGATTCCGACGGCGATTGTTGCCGCGAGCAAAGATCTGGCCGCCGCCGCCGAGGTGCAAAAGATTTTCAGTTGCGCGACGTTTCGCGTCTATACAACGCCGGACGTGCTCGGGGTGGAGCTGGGTGGCGCGTTGAAGAACGTCATTGCCATCGCGTCGGGTGTGGCCGATGGGCTTGGCTTCGGCGACAATTCCAAAGCGGCGCTGGTGACGCGCGCGATTGCGGAGATTCGGCGGTTAGGCGTGGCTTGCGGCGCGCAAGCGGACACTTTTACCGGCCTGAGCGGCCTCGGCGATTTGATGGTGACCTGTTTCTCCAAGCACAGCCGCAACCGGGCGTTCGGCGAGCGTTGCGGGCGCGGTGAAAAACCGGCTGACGTCGCCGCGAGTATGCAGGCCATTGCGGAAGGTTATCCGACCGCCCGTTCCGCCTACAAACTTGCGCGGCGTCACGACATCCAGACGCCGATTATCGACGAGGTATTTGCGATGTTGTACGAAGGGAAAGACGTGCGCCAGGGCGTGCGGGACCTGATGTCGCGCGATTTGAAGGCGGAGGATTGACCGTAGGATCGGCGTCTCGCCTGTCTCTAATTATTTCTGCGCGGAAAGCAAAAATGGAGACAGGCGAGACGCCTATCCTACGATCAATCCTCAGCCTTCAAGTCGCGCGACATCAAGTCCCGCACACCCTGCCGCACGTCTTTCCCCTCGTACAACATCGCAAAAACCTCGTCGATAATCGGCGTCTGGATGTCGTGACGCCGCGC
>DASXHY010000260.1:0-3708 GCA_036488095.1 Verrucomicrobiia bacterium
GGTCCTCTGGCAATGGGACGTAAAATCCTGTGTGCGGCTTGAACGAAAACACGAGCCCGGCGAGTCGGGCATCCTTGGCTTCCTCGCCCGTTGATTCGGCCCTGAAACAAAACGATGGCAATTCGCCGAGCGTTTTAATGAGCTTTGCCCGTTGTGCCGCCGTGGAAACGATTTGATAATCGTGTGGAACGTCGGCGAGATGCTTTAGTGGTGCGGTTGGTTGCTTGCGCGCTTCCCCCTCACCCCTGCCCTCTCCCTCGCGGAGAGGGGGAAGCTGCTCCAGCGTGGGATTTTTCTCCGCGCGCTCAGGCTGTTCCCGAGTGGAGGCCGTCGCCGCTGGCGCGGACGATTGAAATCCCCTGCCCGCTTTAAAATCCTCGCCAAACAAGCGCTTCCCAATCGAATTAAACTCCCACTCAATCAACATTTCCTTCACCTTTTCCTCATCCGGCGGGCGCAACTTCAACGATTCCAATTCATACTCGCACGGCGCGTCGCACAACAGCGTCACCAATTTTTTGGAAAGCAATGCGGCGTCGCGATTGTTCTCCAAATTCTCCTTCAATTTCCCCTTCAATTCTCCCGTGCGCGCGAGCAAATTTTCCACGGTGCCAAATTCCGCCACGAGTTTCGTGGCGGTTTTCTCGCCGATGCCAGGCACGCCAGGGACGTTATCCACGGAGTCGCCCATGAGCGCCAGCACATCGATGACCTGCTCGGTGCGTTGGATGCCCCAGCGCTTCTGGATTTCCGCGATGCCCATGATTTCGATACCGTCGCCCTGGCGCGAAGGGCGATAAAGAAACGTGTTCTCATCCACGAGTTGCCCGAAATCCTTATCCGGCGTAACCATGTAAGTTTGAAAACCCTCCTTCTCCGCCCGCCGCGCCAGCGTGCCGATGATGTCGTCGGCCTCGTAGCCGTCGCACTCGAGAATCGGCACGTGAAACGCCTCCAGCATCCGCCGCACGTGCGGCAGCGCGGCGGACAAATCCTCGGGCATGGCCTGGCGCGTGGCTTTGTATTCGGGAAATATCGTGTGACGCGGCGTCGGTGCTTCCGTGTCGAACGCGACGGCAATGTGCGTCGGTTGCTGCTTGCTCAAAATTTCCAGAAGCGTTTGGGTGAAGCCATAGAGCGCTGAGGAATTCACGCCTTTGGACGTAAAAATCGGCCGCGCGATCAGCGCGAAGTGCGCGCGATAAACCAGCGCCATGCCGTCGAGAAGAAAAAGCCGTTTCGCCATGACCTCAAGTTAAACCAAACCCGCCGAAAATGGCGCGCAGAAAATTTCTGCGCAACGCCGAACTCGCAAATGTATTGTAGCGCAGGCTTTCCAGCCTGCGGGTTCACCGGACTTTCCAGTCTGGTGTTCCGAAGGGCGACTGGAAAGTCGCCCAAACTCGCAGGCTGGAAAGCCTGCGCTACATCGTCACTTCGACGGCAACCACTTGTGAATCATCGACACGCACGCGTCATCACATCCGTTCTCCGCATTGCGACCGGCGATGTTTGTGGCGGCGATGACCGCAAAATTCTTTTTTGGCGCGAGCCACATCACGAGATACCACATGGTATTCGAGCCGTTGTGCATCAATGCCGTTCCTCCCGCCCAAGCGCGGTCCAGCACGACCCATCCGCACGCGTAATTATCCCCTTCGCCAGCCGATTTCGCGCCCGGTGGCAGCGCGTGAAGTCTTGCCATTGTTTCCGGCTTCAACAGACCGTTCGTTCCGCTTTGCAAGTGAAGCATCACGAAGCGCGCGAGGTCGTCGAGCGAGCAATGGACGCGGCCGGCAGGCGTGATGGCCGGCGGATTGTCCGATTGCAAGGGCACAGTCCCGAGCAGCCCATGCACGTGGCCCCACGGCTGGTCCACTTTATCCTTCGTTCCAGGCGGCCCAAATCCGGCGGTATTCATGTGCAACGGCTTGAATAGCTTTTCGGTGATCAACGTCTCGTAATCCCGCCCTGTGATTTTCTCCAGCATCGCGCCAACGATTGCGTAGCCCTGGTTCGAATAAATCATTTTTGTTCCCAGCGTGGCGGCGGGCGGTTGGGCGAGGACGGCTTCAATAAATTCCCGGCGCTGCTGCGTGGGCGTGCCTTTTTCCTCCCACGCCCGTTTCCATGCGGCGGACGGCGGCTCGCCGGGAACGCCACCGCGATGATGCAGCAATTGCTCCACGGTCACGCTCTCGTATTGCTTATCCATCCGGCCCTTCAATTCAGGGAACACTTCGGCGATGGTCGTGTCCCAGCGCAACTTGCCTTGCTCGATCAACATGGCCGCGAGCGTGGCCGTCATGGACTTGGTGCAGGAACCAATGTGAAATAGATCGTTTGTGGTCACGAGTGCCGGGTCGCCAAGCTTGCGGACGCCGACGGCGGCGCGGTCGCAAATGCGTCCATCTTTCACCACGACCACCGCCAATGCCGGCAGGTCGTGCTTTTTGCGAATGGCTTCGAGCGGCGCGTCAGGCACAGCGGACGCCATGACGGAGCCAGCGGCAAAAACCGCAATCACCACAAAAGCTAAAAAGATTAATTTCAATTTTTACAAGAGTGAAACGGAGGGAGAAGGCATGGCTTTTGGGGGGGTATACCCCCTTTATCGCTTTGATTCACCCGGATTCACCCGGATTTACCCGGATTTACCCGGATTCACTCCCCCCGGTTGATGTGGTTTGATTTGGTTTGATTCTGGGCATTTTTTGAGTAATCCGAGCCGCTGTTCGGGTGTTGCGGTGGCGTGAAGGCAAATCGAAAACCGAAATTGGAATCGATTCTGATGCGCCCACCTGTTGAGAACGGAGTTCCGCCACGGCGGGGCTCTGCGAGATTCACCGACGTTTCGCGCGGAGCGATGCTCCGCGCTCCGAAAATTCGATTGTTTTGCAGGGTCCTCGATTCGGGTCTGACGTTCTCTCTCGACTGGCAGGTCATTTTTGCCTTTCTGCTCCTCCCTTTCCTCTCACGACTGTTTTACCACGGTTGGAAATCCTTTCAATGCTTTTTTGATCGCAGGATCTCCGTTTGTAGTTCCGACTTCGGGAGGAGCGATCAAGTTCATACCGCAGATGTACGCAAATAAACGCAGATGGAAAATCAGAAAATATTTTGCCTGTTTGGCCATGCCGCACCAAGGTTCAGTGGGTGGATCTCTGGCAAGGAGAAGACCCTCCGCTCCAAAATCTGCGTTTACCCGTCTATCTGCGGTTGTCCAATTTCATTGTTCCGTATTTTATCCCCGAGCCGCGTGAACGAGGGACTACGAACGAACAAAAAAAGGGACGCTTTGGATTGCGTCCCGAGCGGACTGGATTATCGGTCAAGTTGCGATAGCCGCAGTCAACTGTGCGGCTCGCCCTGTTTATCGGGCTCGACCTTGGTCGTTTGAGGAGGCCGCTGGATTTCCGGGGTCTTGCTCTGATGAAGCCAATATTCAGTGATCAATCGACTCAATTCCGACAAGTCACCGAAATCGTAGGGCTTTACCATGAACGAATTGGCCCCCAATTGATACGCTTTGTTGACGTCGCGAATCTGGTCGGAACCGGTGAGCATCAAAATACGAAGCGCCGCCAGGCTCGGTTGCTCGCGAATCCATTTGAGAACTTCAAACCCATTCACGCGCGGCATTTTGATGTCCAGCAATAGCAGGTCCGGCAAAGGGTATTCCGCGCGATTGGCGTATTTGCCTTGTCC
>DASXHY010000286.1:0-2679 GCA_036488095.1 Verrucomicrobiia bacterium
AAGTCCCGGCATGAAAAACTTTCGTGTTCGGCAACCTCGCCGCGTCTTCCAAACCGCTGATCACTTTTCCTTTCGCGTAACTTCCCGGGTATCCGGCGCTCGCCATGACCACGCAAACACTCGCCAGCGGGCTCCATTTCAATTCAGTCCGCCCGAGCGAGCCATCCACACTCGCGTTCAACAATTCAACCAGGTCATTTTCCAGCCGCGTCAAATAGACCTGCGTCTCGGGATCGCCGAAACGCGCGTTAAACTCAATCACGCGCGGGCCGTTCTTCGTGAGGATAATTCCCGGATAAAGTATCCCGCGAAAATCAATGTCCTCCGACATGCATCCTTTGAGCCACGGCGCCAAAATCAGCCGTCCCGCTTCCTGAAGTTGCGCCTGGTCCAGAAACGGAGTCGGCGAATACGTGCCCATGCCGCCCGTGTTCAAGCCCCGGTCGCCATCGAGCGCCCGTTTGTGATCCTGCGACGTCGGAAATAACTTCGCCGTCTTGCCATCACACAACGCGTGCAACGAAATTTCCACGCCCTCCAGAAATTCCTGGATAACAATCTTCGCGCCCGCCGCGCCAAACGCCTTGCCGACCAGGATTTCATCGATGGCCTTGTGCGCCTCCGCGACATTGGAGCACACCAGCACTCCCTTCCCGAGCGCGAGCCCGTCCGCCTTCACCGCGCATTTCCCGCCGAGCGACTCGGCAAATTCCTTCGCCGCCCGTGCGTCCTCGAACGTCGCCCCCCGCGCCGTCGGGATCCCGTACGTCTCCATGAATTGCTGCGAGAAAACCTTGGACGATTCAAACTGCGCCGCCTTCCGGTTCGGCCCCCAAATCCGCAAACCATTTTTCTGAAACAAATCCACGATGCCCAGCGCCAGCGGATTATCCGGGCCCAAAACCGTCAGCTCGATTTTCTTCTCCTGCGCGAACGCGAGAAGTTTGGGCAAATCGTCCGCGCTAATGTTGACACACTCGACCGCCTTCTCTGTTTCCTCTGTTCGCTCCTGTTCAATCCCAGCATTGCCCGGCGCGCACCACAACTGCGTAACATGCGGCGATTGCGCGAGCTTCCAAACCAGCGCGTGCTCGCGTCCACCGGAACCGATGACCAGGATTCTCATAAAAAGTGCCCGCAGATTACGCAGCCGCAAGCAGCGAAGCAATCGGAAGAGAAATTTTTAACGTGCTGAATCCGCGTAGCAGCCGAGGTGACGAGGCTCTAACATTTCCGTTTTCCAAGTCTAGCAGGAAAAGGATGGAGCCTCGTCACCTCGGCTGCTACTGGAAAAATCCTTGCGCCTTTGCGTTGAAAATCCTTACGCCGCCACCGCCACCGTCTTCTTCCTCGGCATAAAATCCAGCGGCGGATCCTTGACCGCCCTCAAATCCACTTCCCGCCCCTTCCACGTCTTCTCACCAATGTCGTTCAACATCCCCAGGCGATACCGATACGACCACCCGTAGAACGGATTATTCGTCGGCCAGAACGAAATCGCGTCCAACTGCGCCTCCTTCGCCATTTCAATCGCGCGCTCAATCATCCAATGCCGATCATTCCAGTTAAACAGCAAATATTTCCACTCGAGGAACGGCCGCTTCAATCCGCGCGCATTGCGATACGCCACAATCGCCTTCATGTTTTCGTACGCCTTTTCAAAATTCCCGCCGTGCTCGTACTTCTTCAGCATTGCGTCATCGATGCCCGCCACGGAAAAGAAAAGATGGCTCGCGTACATCGCCGCCTCGCGCTTGGCGTCTGTGTTCAAAATAATGGCATTCGATGAAATCACGATCCGGCAATCGGGATTTTTCTCGCGCAACAGCGGCAGCTCCTTGCCGATATTCGGCGACAAAAACGGCTCGCCGAGATTCAAATAAAACAGTTGCTGCAAACCGAGCTCTTTGACGAGGTCCGCCATCTTCGCCAGCTTGTCCAACTCCATCTGCTTGGTCTTGCGCAATCCCGCCGCCTGGATGCGATCGCACCCGATGCAATCGATATTGCAGCGCACCGTATTTTCCAAAAGCATCCCGCGATACGGCAGGCGCGGCTTGATTTCGTGCAGCTTGGATTTCTTGATGCGCCTCAAATCGCCGCAATGCGCGCACGTCATGATCGGCAATTTCCCCTTCGCCAGCGAATCCCGGAAACTCTGCGCCTTCGGGCCGAAATAAACGTCCTTAAAACTCTGTTCGTTCAGGTCGCCGAGATTTCCCGAACCGTCGTAATCGTGGCAATTGCAAGTCAGCGTGCCATCGCAGTTGATGGTCAGATTATAATCCGATTGCCCCGAGAGCGCGCCGCAATAAAAACGCTCCCCGCGCAAGCGCGCCGAAACTTCCTGCTTGGTCTTAAGCACCCGGCGGATGATGTCGCTGACGATCCAATTTATTCTGCGGCGTCTCGGCATGGATTACGATGGTCAGATAATAAAGCCAGCGCGATGGGGAAGCAAGGCGCTTTAGCCGAGGGCAACGCATCCAAATTCCTTTGTTTTCGGCATCTCATTAACACCGCGGCTTTAGCCCGGTGGAATCGGCAACCGAGAGCGTCTTCAGCCGTTTCAACGGCTTCTTATCCGCTCACCCGAAGCGGTTAAAACGGCTGAATAAAGTTCACATGTTTGCTACATCGGGCGAAAATCATTCCACCCTCGCCTCACCCGCCCCCTTC
>DASXHY010000300.1:0-3362 GCA_036488095.1 Verrucomicrobiia bacterium
AAGCCAGGTGTGCATGCCACCCATCGAGGTGCCCATGACGAGCCGCAGATGATTCACGTTCAATCCATCCACAACCAGCCGGCGCTCGGCTTCGACCATGTCGCGATAGCCGTAGCGGGGAAATTTCGCGTGCAGTCCGTCGCTGGGTTTGCTGGATTTGCCGTGACCGATGTCGTCAGGAATGATTATAAAATAATGGGTGGCATCGAGCGGCTGGCCTTTGCCAAAAAGTTCGCCGGCGAATCCCGGGCCGAGAAACTGGGCGGTGCTGCCGGTGGTGCCGTGAAGAATCAAAACAGCGTTGCGAACGATGCCCTGAGCGTCGCGGCGCAGCGAACCGAGCGTGACGTAATGCATTCTCAACTCGGGAAGGGTTTCGCCGGAATTGAAATGAAAATCGTGCGCGACCCAATCGCCCTCGGTCGAAGCGGGATAATTCGTGCCTTGCGCGAAAGCGGCGGTCGCGGAAATCAGCAGCAGGAGGCAGATTTTTGTTTTCATGGGGTAAGGAGAAAATAAGTGGCGCGGGCGGGAATGTCGAACATTGACAGTATAACGGGATGACCGCTCCCGGAGCGATGCGACGAATTTTTGGGGAGCGCGCCCGCCCCGGGCGCTGTGAGACGCGCCCTCGCGGCTCACTCTGAGGCATGAAATCATCCCACCGTTCAATGCCTTCCTACGCCGCACGTGTTCGGCGCGAGGCGCGCCGAACGGCGCCCGAGGCGGGCGCGGTCCCCTTTCCAACTGCATTGTCGCGCATTTTGGCCGTGCTAATGCCAGTGACGCAGGCACGTTCGGTTCGGCGGACTATCTTTTGTTCACCAGCGGCTTCAACTCGGCGTAGGCGGCGTTGAGTGCTTTGGTCCACTCCTCGGCCAGCGCACGCGATTGCTCGTCCATGCTGGGGAAACGGTCGGGGTGGCATTCCTTGACGCGGTTGCGGTAAGCGGTTTTGATTTCGGCGGCGGTTGCGGTGGCGGAGACGCCGAGGATCTCGTGCGGGCTGAGTTGTTGCGGCTCATCCACGGGGACCGGCTCCGGTTCTTCCGGCGGAATTTCGGCTTGCGGCACGTGGGCGAGTAATCGGCGCAATTCCAATCGCAACGGCGCGAGCAGGGAAACGCTGTTCTCACCACGGAACACAATCGTTCCTTCAATCAATCGAAGTTGCGGAACGATTTCTCCCCAAACCAAATCAGGAAAAACGCGCAGCAGTTCTTCGCGCGGAGTTGGGGTCGTTTTGGAAACCAGGTAGGCGAGAATTTTTGCGCAGAAGGCGCTGTCGATGCGGGAGAATTGCCGCGCGCGGATGAGGGTGTGCCAGCCGTCGAGAATGAGCCGCGGACCGGCGTGAAAATATTCGCGCGCGAGCCAGAACGGGATGACGGCCATATCGTCGCGCTCGGCGCGGACGCAATCCGCGAACAGCAACCCGATAAAACCCACCGACAGGCACCAGGCCAGCAGGTCCGGAAGGTGCGACATGGGGGCGATGACGAGGAGCAGGACTTTGCTGATGAGAAATGCGATTCCAATATTCGGAAGCATTACGGCGATTCCGGCAAGTGAGATCGTTGCGAAGTAGAGGCACGCGGAATAAATTGCCTTTCGCTGTCTTAGCGAGAGCCAGGTTTTGATAAAGCCTTCTGGCATCGCCCTAGTTTCTAACCGTCAGGAGAAACGGTCAAGGTGCGTCTGGACGCACACGATGAAAATTCAGGAACTTTGGTTGGTAATCTTTCAATCTGAAGCGTGCAGGTATGGCGACTGTAGAAAAGCTCCAGAGGGCTGGAGTAGTCCAAGACGCTATCGCGAGTAAGAATACCTCAAGAATTCCGCCAGGTTTTGGAGTGCGGCGGCCCTCCGCCGCTTTCTGAGGCAAGAAACCACCGCCGAATCGTGCCGTAATTGTCTCTTTCAATACCGCTCCGTTATGTCGGGTTCAACCGACCTTCGCGGACAGTTCGGCGATTTGTTTTTCCAAATCGCGCACGCGACGGATTAGGTCGGGCAATTGCTGGATGGCGATGAATTGGCGCTTGGCCTGTTTGTCGGGCGCGGCCGGGATGCCGAGGACGGTGCCCTTGTCAGGAATGTCGCGCATGACGCCGGACTTTGCGCCGACGGTGGCCTGGTGGCCGAGTTTGAGATGGCCGGCGATGCCTGATTGCGACGCGATGACGCAATAATCGCCAAGCTTCGTGCTCCCGGCAAAACCGACCTGGCCCATGACGAGGCAATTCCGGCCAATGACGACGTTGTGAGCCACGTGAACGAGATTATCAATCTTCGTGCCCTGGCCGATGACGGTGGAACCGAGCGCGCCGCGGTCGATGGCGCTGTTCGCGCCTATCTCGACGTCGTCGTGAATCACAACGTTGCCGACCTGCAGGACTTTGCGGTGTTTGCCTTCATCAAAGACGTAGCCGTAACCGTCGGAGCCAATGACGGTGCCGGCGTGAATGGCGACGCGGTGGCCGATTTGCGAGCGCGCGTAGATGACGACGTTCGGATAGAGGCAGACGTCATCGCCAATTTGGCAATCGCGGCCGATGTGATTTCCCCCGAGGAGCACGGAGCGGGCGCCGATTTTCACGCGCGCGCCGATCACGCAGCCGGGGCCAATGTGCGCGGTGGGATCAATTTGCGCCGTGGGCGCGATGCTCGCGCTCGGGTGAATCCCGAGCGGCGCTTCGTCCGGTGGGAAAAAAACCGGCAACAACCGGGCGACGGCGACGCGCGCGTTGGGCACGCGGATGAGCGCCTTGCTCGCCGAAGTGAACGGACCGGAAACGAGAATAGCCGTCGCGGGACTGGATTCGGCGGCGGCGAAATATTCTTCCTTGTCGGCAAAGGTGAGGTCGCCGGGGCGGGCGTTCTCGGCGGCGGCAAAGCCGGTTACGGGCATTTCGCCATTGCCGACGACTTCGCCCCGAAGTTTTTCCGCGATTTGAGCGACTGTGAAAGGCATAGAATGATTTGAAGTTTTCGGGTCTCCCTGAAGTGACGCCCGCCGGTTTTTGGTTGGTTGATCTTAGATAGAATCTTCGCGGGGTGCTGGAAGATTCATCATAGGTTTTGGACGCCGACCATGCGCTGCGTCTGGACGTCCCAGACTTTCAGCCGAAAACAGCGGGCGATATCCGCCGGGTGCAACGAGGTCGTCTTGGGGTGACGCAATTCGGGCAGCGCGCGCAGGACTTCCGGCAGCCGGTAGAACGGGATGCGCGCGTTCAAATGATGGATGTGGTGATAACCGATATTGGCGGTGAACCACGCCATCACGGGGCCCATGCGCATGTAGCTGGAGGATTCCAGGGCGGCTTTCTCGTAAGTCCAGCCGGCGTTGTCATTGAACG
>DASXHY010000376.1:0-4826 GCA_036488095.1 Verrucomicrobiia bacterium
CGACCGCTTTGCCGCCTCCCGAGGTAATATCACTCACGACCTTTTCCGCCGCCGCTTTGCTGGAGGAGTAATTAACAACGACCGATGCTCCCTGCGCCGCGAGGTCTTTCGCGATGCCGGCGCCGATGCCCTTGGAAGCGCCCGTAACGACCGCCACTTTTCCCGCCAATTTATTAGTGTTGTTGCTCATACCGTTGGTTCTTTCTATTTCAGTTGTTTGGTTTTGTGGATTACAATTGTAACTAACACAGTAACAATAAAGGTCAAAATTTATTTTTTCCTCATTTCGGACACGACCTGCGCGAGGCTTGTTTCATCGAGACTCGCTTCCATGGCTTTTTGAGTTTTGCCCAATGCCTTGTCCAGCGCGGCTTTGATATGACAGCTCACCGGACACGCTTTCCGCTCGGCGTAATCGTGGATCGCGAAGGCCGCGGGGGCATCCACGGCGCGGTAAATATCCAGCAGTGAAATGCGCTTCGGGTCGCGTGCGAGCCAGGTTTTGCCCGCTTTGCCGGTAGCGGTTTCCACGAGGCCGGCCCGGGATAATTTGGCCAGCACCCGCCGGACGAAACTGGGGCTGGTATTGACACTCAAGGCCAGATCGCCGGACGTGAGGTCCTTGTCACATCCGCAGGCCAGCGCGGCCATGACGTGAATTGCAATCGAGAATTGAGTGTTGGCCGGCATAACTGTTACTAAGATAGTAACAATATAGAAATGTGCAAGCGGGGTTTTTGATTATTGCAGAATGGACAACCGCAGATAAACGCCGATAAACGCAGATGGGGAAGCGAAAATGCGTTTGACCTGTTTGGTCATCATGATCACCGTTTAGCGGGCGAATCTCGGCAAAAGACGAGCCTACACCTCCTTCAAAATCTGCGTCCATCCGTGTTCATCTGCGGTTTGAACTGAAATTCTTACAGCTCAGGAAGACGGTGATGCGCCTGACAGTCCAAAGCCATCCGTTTTTGGTACATGCGGGACGGAAAATATTACACATTTCGGGCTCCAGTTCGCCTTGCCGGAGGTGATCGTCCGCGTCGCAAGTGGCTCATTGGCTGCTTAAAGCGGCTGGATGTTAACTACGAATTTTCCTCCGGTATTGAATCGGCCCCGCAATTTTCGCCGCCGCTTTGGTTCGCCACGAAAACACGAAACGCGCAACACGGAACACACCTGCCGCGGTGACGATGAGGCGCTACTCGGAAACCCCTTTCCTTGTCAGCCAGACACTGACAACCGCCTGTCCGCGGACTCCGACAGGTTAATTGGCCTGACTCCGATTTTGCGTTTTTCCGCGAGACGCCAGAGTAGGCGCACTATGCGGAAAACATTTTACGCAATTTTAGGTATGGCAGTGTCGCTGGTGGCTCCGTTCGCGGTGCGCGCCGGCAGCACGGCCGAATATTCAGTGCAGGTCAGCGCGAACGTGAAGGCGTCTCCGGCGCAAATCACGCTCTCCTGGCCGCAGGACTCAATTTCCACCCCGAAGGACTATCTGGTCTATCGGCGCGCCCCCGGCGCCGCTTCGTGGGGAAAGGCCACGGCCCTTCCAGGCTCGGCCACAACTTACGTGGACAAAAACGTCATCACTGGCGTTCCTTACGAATATCAAATCGTCAAACAAACCGCGGGTTACACCGGCTACGGATACATCTATTCGGGCATTGACGTTCCGCTGACCGAAAATCGCGGCACGCTCCTGCTCGTGGTGGACAACACCTACGCCGCGCAGCTCGCCAACGAGTTGACGCGCCTCCAGCAGGACCTGGTCGGCGATGGCTGGACGGTTTCACGCCTCGACGTGAGCCGCTCGGACACGCCCGCGCGCGTCAAGGGTTTGATCAAGGCGCAATACAACCAGGACCCGGCGAACACCAAAGGCGTGTTCCTGTTCGGCCATGTTCCCGTCCCTTATTCGGGCGACATCGTCCCGGACGGCCATTACGCCAATCACCAGGGCGCCTGGCCGTGTGACGGTTACTATGCCGACATGGACGGCACGTGGACGGACAATTCCGTCAACGACACGACCGCTGAAGACCCGCGCAATCACAACGTGCCGGGCGACGGAAAATTCGACCAATCGAAATTCCCCGCGCCGCTTAAGTTGATGATTGGCCGCGTGGACCTGGCGAACATGCCCGGCCGGATGAGCGCGGGCGGTCCCGCAACGTTCCCGAGCGAATTGGAATTGCTCCGCAATTACCTGAACAAGGACCATAATTTCCGGAACAAAATCACCTCGGCTCCGGAACGCGCCATCGTTGGCGATTACTTCGGCGTGCGCGACGGTGAAGCCTTCGCGGCCAGCGGCTGGAGAAATTTTGCTCCGTTATTTGGCGCCGACAAAATCACCACGGTCGCCAAGGAAGGCGCGTGGCTGCCGACTCTCCGCACCAACGCGTATCTGTTCGCTTACGGTTGCGGCTCGGGCAGCTACACCAGCATCGGCGGCATCGGCAGCGTGGGGCAATGTCGCGACGGCGTGACGACCGAATTGGTCCAGGACGACGTCAAAGCCGTGTTCACCCTGCTCTATGGGAGCTGGCTCGGCGACTGGGATTCTGAAGACAATATCCAACGCGCGGTTCTCGCGACGAAAGATCTCGGTTTGACCTGCTCCTGGTCGGGCCGTCCGCACTGGTTCATGCATCACATGGCCCTGGGCGAGCCGATCGGTTTCAGCGCGCGTCTGACACAGAACGACGGTTTTAGCGATCTCTACAAGAACCAGCAGAACAATTGCGAAAGCTGGACGCACATCGCGTTGATGGGCGACCCCACCTTGCGCATGCAGATGGTCGCCCCGGCCTCGGACGTGACTGTTGCCGCCACCGGCAGCGACGCGAACGTGACCTGGACGCCGTCGAACGATTCGGTGGAAGGCTATAATATCTATCGCGCCACGAACCCGAATGGGCCGTTTACGCGCATCAATTCCTCGCTCGTGAAAGGCGACGCCTTTACCGATGCGAATGTCATGAACGATTCCTTCACCGCGGCGCCGCACACGGGTGCGACCCTCGCGATGACTGGCCGTCCGCACTTCTATTACATGGTGCGTGCCGTGAAATTGGAGAAATCCGCCAGCGGCACGTATTTCAATCCCAGCGAAGGCGCATTCGCTTCGATGGGCAGCGCGGCCGTAAACGTCGCGAAAGCGCCGGCACCGGCGCCCACGCACCCGGCGGCGGCGAAGCCCCAGGCCAAGGCTGATTACACCATGGCGTTGGGCCGCGACCTGCCTCCGACCGGCGCGACCAGCACCGACACGATCTGGTTCGATGACGCCGTCCCTACGGGAGCGGTCAAAGATAACAATAATGATACCTGGAATTGGGTGACCGCGAATCCGACCGCGGAATCCGGCACCCGGGCTCATCAATCGTTGGTCAAGAGCGGCATGCACCAGCACATGTTCAGCAAAGCAAAGCAGACGCTCAAAGTGAACACCGGGGATACGGTCTATACGTATATCTATATTGATCCGGCCAACGTGCCTTCGGAAGTAATGCTTCAGTGGAATGACGGTTCGACGTGGTATCATCGCGCTTATTGGGGCGCCAACAAGCTCTCGTTCAACACGCCGACGGCGGCGAGCTCCGTTTATATGGGGCCGTTGCCGGCTGCGGGCCAATGGGTGCGCCTCGAAGTTCCTGCCAGCACGGTTGCCTTGGAAGGCGCGACCCTCAGCGGCATGGCGTTCTCGCTCTACGGCGGTCGCGCCACGTGGGACAATTCCGGCAAATCCACCCCGACGGTCGTGGTGACGAACCCACCGCCGACGGACCCCGGCACCAACTCGGGGCCGACGAATCCGACCAATTCCGTCTCGAACACCAATGATACGAGCTGGGTTGACGATTCCATCCCCGCGGGCGCCACTGCCGACTACGGCGGCGGCGACACATGGAATTGGGTGACGGCCAATCCGTCTCCGGAACTCGGCGCGAAATCGCATCAATCGGCGATCGCGACCGGCGTACACCAGCAATTCTTCACCGGCGCGACCACGCCGCTTCAGATTAATACCGGAGATAAATTGTATACCTATGTTTACGTTGATCCGGCCAATCCGCCGACGGAAATCATGTTGCAGTGGAACGACGGGTCTTCATGGGAACATCGCGCGTATTGGGGAGCCAATAGCGTGGCGTGGGGCACGGACAATACTCCGGCTCTTTACAATATGGGCACCATCCCGACCGCCGGCCAATGGGCGCGCCTCGAAGTGCCCGCGAGCAACGTGGGCCTGGAAGGGTCTTCCATCAGCGGCATGGCGTTCACGCTTTATGGCGGACGCGTGACCTGGGACAACTCGGGCAAATCATCGGTGGTTGCCACCAATAACCCATCGCCGACGAATACACCGCCCGGCACCAATACTCTGGGCAATGTCAGTGTGTGGTTTGACGACGCACTGCCTGCCGGCGCGGTTCCCGATTGGAATGTCGACACGTGGAATTGGGTTGGGAGCAATCCGAGTCCGGAATCCGGTACGCTCGCGCATCAAAGCGCCGTTGCCGCCGGCATTCACCAGCATTTCTTCGCGTCCGCCGCGCAGAACATGTCTGTGGCCACGGGAGATATTCTGTATACCTACGTTTATATCGACCCGGCCAACGTTCCGAGCGAAATGATGCTCCAATGGAATGATGGCACGTGGGAGCATCGCGCTTATTGGGGCGCCAACAGCATCCAGATGGGCACGGATGGCACGACCGGCCGCCATTACATGGGGGCGATGCCGGCCGCGGGCCAATGGGTGCAATTGCAGGTGCCCGCGAGCGCGGTCACCTGCAATTGCACCCATTGGC
>DASXHY010000394.1:0-2187 GCA_036488095.1 Verrucomicrobiia bacterium
AACCGCTCCGCGATCAGGGCGTGCAGTTCCGCCTTCGGCAAAACGCGCGAACGATTTTTATAGCCACCTGTTTCCATCACGCGGGAGCCGGGCGGAAGTGTGAATCGCAAGTTTTTCGCCGCCAAATGATCCAGCAAATGCACGAACGAAAATGCCGTGCCCAAAACAACCATCCGTTCGCCGCTGCGGTCGGCGCTCTCCATGGCTTCAACCCCCGATTCAAAATTCACACTCCATGAACCGTCTCCGTCGAGAGCGCCCACAAAACTTCCTTCCGGCGCGCCAAAATCCCGGCGAATGGTTTCAAACATGTGCGCGAGCGACGAATGAGGTGCGTCCGCAGTCGATGGCGTGAGAATCAACAAGCGCCCGCCTGGTTGAACGTGAAATCGAAACCACGCGAGCAGCGAGGTCTCGTAAATGGCCAGCGAGTCGGCGTTGTGAAAGTGGCGGCTTGGCTGCTGTCCGGTCGTTCCGCTCGAGTGAAAAACGCGCGTGCGTTTTTCCGAAGGAAGGCATGAAATCTCGAATTCCTTGAACGCCGAGGTTGGAACCGTGGGAACCTGCGTCCAATGCGACACATCTGCCGGAGAAATTCCCCGCGCCTCGCAAAATTTCCGATAGGCCGGATTGTGCTCGAATTGCAGCGTGAATAGCATCAAAGCCATGCCGTTGAACTCCGCATCGGCGTGCTTCGCCCAAAAATCAGGATGGTCGTGATGCTCGCTGGAAAATTCAGCGGCGCAAATGGCGATAAAATCAGCCACGCGCGCCGCGAAAATGGAAAGTTCGGATGTCATGCGGTTTTTTAGCAGGCTGGTTTTCCGCCACAGCCCCGGAATTATCTACTCGCGCATGGTCATTTGCGCAAGAAATTTGGATTAGCTTTTCAGCTTCGCGGCGGCCTCTTTCATTTCCTTCAGGTGAACATCCGCTTTGCCCGAGTCAGTCACATGGACGATTTTGCCATCGAGGCCAATCAGAAAACTCACCCGGTTGGCCATGGGTCTTCCGCTCATGCGCACCCCGTAGGCGTCCGCAATTTTCCCGTCCGTATCGGCTATCAAAGAGAACGGCAGGCTATACTTGGTGATGAATTTCTGGTGGCTATCGCTCGAATCAAAACTAACGCCGATGACTTCCACGTTGCTGTCTTTCAGGTCGCCAATGCTGTCGCGAAAACCACAAGCTTCAGCCGTGCACCCGCCGGTGAAATCCTTCGGATAAAAATACAGCAACACGGCCTTCTTCCCGATCTCATCGGACAATTTCCAGTCCTTCCCATTCTGGTCCTTGCCTTCGACCAACGGCGCTTTGTCCCCGACTTTTGGCATCGCGGGCGCATCCGCGGCTAGAGCCGATATGCCGGCGAAAAGACTGGCGACGAGAGCGATAGTAATTGCGTGCAGTTTCATAATTAATTGATTGGTTGAACAGTTCTCAAATAACGCCTGGGGCGATTATTGTCAAATGTGATGGACGAACTCACTTGGCGGTTCCACGCAATTTCACTTGTTTCACTTTCTCGACAAAATCAACGAATCCTTCCGCCTGTTTGCGCAACCGATCGAGCAAATCCGCGCTCTGCAGCCGGCCGTTTTCGTCCAGCAGACTATTGATCTGCGGCAAAAAAACGCGCTCCGGATAAATGAACGCATTCCGATAACCAAAAATCGCCTGCAACTGCTCGACCGGCCGTAGCGCACCCCAGATGCCCGCCGATAATCCCGTGAAACAAACGGGCCGCCGCTCAAAACTCTCCGGGAATTTCAGCATGTCGATGAAATACTTCAACACGCCGGGAATGCCGCCGTTATATTCCGGAGAGAGGACATGCAGGCCGGAGGATTGCAACACCGCTTCGGCGAACGGCTGAAACGATTTCGGTTTCTCGGCATAACTCGTCGGCAAAAAAATCTCCGACGGCAGATGCGTAAGATCCAGCACGCGCAAAGGAACTTTCAACTCCGCATAAATCTCTTCCACATGCCGCGCCACCTTCCGCGAGTTGTTTTCCGGCCGGTTTGTGCCAATGAGAAGGGTTATCATTTGGCGCAGGATGGGAGCGTCGGCGGCTTCTGGCAAGCACTCGAAAGAAAATCCGCAGCGGTTTGTGGGCCGCCGCGGATCGATGATTGCTGTCGAATTTAACGCACCAGACTGTTTGTAACGCACTCCAGTAACGTG
>DASXHY010000463.1:0-9384 GCA_036488095.1 Verrucomicrobiia bacterium
CCTTGTGATTGCCTTCCCATACGCTGAACGCGAGGCCGACCTGCTTGAAATTATTTATGCACGAAATGCGATTGGCGCGCGCTTTGGCCTTGGGATACGCCGCGGCCAGCCATATTGCAAAAAAGCCTAACACGGCCACAATCACAAACACCTCCATCAGCGTCAATCCCCGCTCTCCGTTTTTTGAAACAGACGTTTTCGTAAATCTCAGCGCTCACCGCGCTGTCTCCGCCCCCGCATTTTCCGGCGCGAATACAGATACAACGCAGCCGCTATCAAAAATGCAAGCAGCAGCCATAGCCACCAGCTTGCCTTGGCAATCACCGTCCGCGCCGCGCCTTGCAGCCAAAGCAATGGCGGTTCGTCCTCGTCATTGGCTGCCGGCGCGGCGGCGGGTTGTGCGCTCTGTCGTGTCTCGACCGCATTCGTCTCCCTGGCGTTTGCTTCGATAATTGTTTGTGCCGTGACCAGATGCCCCGCCGTGGTTGAACTGGACCTATCGTTATGCATCGACGAGGGCGACGGTGCCGGTGCGGGCGTTTTCGGATCCGCATTGGCCGGAGAACCGAGGTTTGGCGGCGGTGGCGGCTGATAATTGTTTTGCGCGACCGTTGGAGTCGGCGAGCCTCCGAACGGCGATGACGAGCCAATCGTCGCGGGAGTCCGCACCGCCGGTAAAAAGTAAACAGTGTTGGCCACCGTCGCTCCCGGCAAATTCATCTGCACGTTGTTCAACTGTTCGACGTGCGTGTCGGTGAAGAGGACGTTACCTTTAAAAGAGTGCAGTTCACTCGTCCAACGCAGCCCGTAAGGGCCGCGCACCAGCGACGCCGTGGCGCCGGCATTGTTCGTGATGTTGCGATCGCCGGCCAAGGTTGAGAGCGAGTCGTAGTAGTTGGCGGACGCGTTCACGAAATAGCTGACATTCGAATTTTGCAGCAAGCTGAAGCTCAGCGCCGGTTCGCGCGTCAGGTCGGCCGGGCAAATGAGCACGCGCGGCACCACCAACTCGTTCGCCAGCGTTTGCAGATGGCGATACGAGAAATAAAAAATGCCGTTGATGCTGGTGCCCGCGGTGACATATTCCTCCGAGCCGCCTTCCGCCACGGGCACTTGCATGGGAAAATTGCTGCGATGATCGTGCGCGAACAGTTGAAACGCCGTCCCAATTTCCTTCAAATTGCCGATGCATTGGATGCGTTGGGCGCGTTGTTTTCCCCGCGTCAACGCCGGCAGGAGTATCGCCGCGAGGACGCCAATGATGGCGATGACGACCAGCATTTCGACCAGCGTGAACGCCCGTGTTTTCCGCCTGTGCCAGGAGTATCTCATGCTTGGCGAATAGGTTAGCAACCCACGTGCCGAGCAATTGCCTAACGATTTTCGAGGGTTCCGCAAGGGAAACCGTCTATGGATGTGTGAATTTCACGCCAAATGCGTGAATTTCACGAAGGCGGTAGTGCCACGGGCGTCTCGCCCGTGCGAATCGATGCATCCGTCCCTCGTTCTCGTACTAGTCCTCCTTCTCGATTTATTACGAGAATTTCGACGACGAGGACGAGAAGGAGAACGAGGAGGAAGGATGGGGCCGCTAGAACGCCCAAACTTTCTTTAGGCAACACGCCTCAAAGTGCGCCCTCGAAACACACGGGCGAGACGCCCGTGCCACTTAGCGCGGAAATTACTCTTTGTCCGCCGTCGCGAGCGCGGGTTCGGAAATCTCAAACTCACTCCCGATGGCTCCCGGCTCTTCGCCGGCATGTTGCTTGGCGATCAGGACGTAAATCGCGGGAATCACCAGCAGCGTGAAAACCGTCCCCAATGCCATCCCCGACACAACCACGATACCGATAGAATTTCTCGCCGCCGCACCCGCGCCGGTCACGAGCGTTAGCGGGAAATGGCCGCAAACCGTCGCCACGCTGGTCATCAGCACCGGCCGCAATCGCACCAGCGCGGCTTCGCGGACCGCCTTCAGTTTCGGCAGACCGCGCCGTTGCAATTCATTCGCGAATTGCACAATGAGAATTCCGTTTTTCGAGACCAAGCCCACGAGCGTCACCAGGCCCACCTCGGAATAGATGTTAAGCGTTGTCGTCCAGCCATTGGTAAAGAACGGCATTCCCTGGCCGGGCATTTTGAGGAAGCAAAATATCAGTGCGCCAAATAATGCCAACGGCACCGAGCCTAGAATGATGATGAACGGATCACGGAAGCTGTTGAACTGCGCCGCAAGCACCAGGAAAATCAGCACGACGGACAGCAGGAACGTCGGCAAAAATTTGCTCCCCTCCACCCGCAACTGTCGCGATTCGCCGGTGTAGCCGATAGAGTAGCCCTTCGGCAGAATTTTCGCCGCTTCGCCTTCCAGGAGCTTCAACGCCTGGTCCAGGGGGAGGAACGACATGCCCTGGATTTTTACGGCGTTCAATTGCTGAAAGCGGTTGAGCGAGCGCGGCTCCGTCTTCGTCACCAGTTTTGCAAACGTGCTGAGCGGAACAAGCTGGCCATCCGGTCCCTTCACGTAGGTATTTTCAAGCTGGCTGGCATTGAGGCGCTCGACGCGTTTCAATTGGGGAATCACTTTGTAGCTGCGGCCGGACAGATTGAACCGGTTCACATAATTTCCCCCGACCAGCGCCGAAAGGTCCGCGCCCACATCCGACATGTTCAAGCCCATCGAGGCCACCTTGTCGCGATCCAGCATTAATTCCGTTTCTGGCTGATCGATCTTGGTATCGATGTCCATGAACATGAATTTGCCGCTGGCCAGCGCCTTCTGCTCGATTTGTTGCGCGAATTCCAAAATGTGTTGCGGGTCGAACGTGGAGGCAATCACAAACTCCACGGGATACGTCCCGCCACCAGGCAATGCGGGCGGCAATCCCATGAACGCTTTTACGCCCGGCACGCTGTTCACTTTGGCCTGGATTTCCGGTTGAATTTGGAAAACCGTCCGCTTTCGTTCGCTCCAAGGTTTTAATACCAGCCCGGTGATGCTTTGATCGAGTGATGTAATCTGAAACGTGCGGTCTTTTTCCGGCACTTGCATCAACAATTTGTTCACCTCATCCGCGTAAAAAGAGCGTTGGTCAATGGTCGCATTGGCATCCGATTGAACAAAGCCGAAAACAACACCCTGGTCTTCATTGGGCGCCAATTCCTTGGATTGCCATACCATCATAAAAACCGGGACCATGATGATCATTAAACCAATCCATATAATGTAAACCGCCGGTCGCGCGGAAAGTGTGGCGTCCAGCACGCGGCTGTAAGCGTGGCGGGTACGATCGAACGTGCGATTGATGATACCCACCAACCCTTCATTTTCGTGGCCGCCCTTGATCAATTTCGCCGACATCACGGGCGAAAGCGTCAGCGCAACGATGCCGGAGATGAACACCGCGCCCGCCAGGGTGAAGGCAAATTCGCGGAACAACGAACCGGTGAGCCCGCCTTGCAAGCCGATCGGCGCGTATACCGCCGCCAGCGTAATCGTCATCGCGATCACCGGCCCCACCAGTTCACGCGCGCCGAGCAGGGCGGCATTGAGCGGCGTTTGCCCTTCCCGGATGTGCCGTTCCACGTTTTCAACGATGACGATGGCATCATCCACCACCAATCCGACTGAAAGCACCACGGCCAGCAGCGTCAGCAGGTTCAGTGTGAAGCCAAATACCTGCATCAGAAAGACCGCGCCAACGAGCGAAATGGGAATTGCCACCAACGGCACGAGCACCGAGCGGACTGAGCCGAGGAACAGGAAGATGACAATCGCCACGATGATCAGCGTCTCAATGAGCGTATGCACCACGTCATGGATGGCGTCGTTGATATAGGTCGTGGCATCGTAGGCCACGCGACCCGTGAGGCCGGTCGGCAAATCCTTTTGGATGGATTCCATTTCGGCGCGCGCGCGTTTGATGACATCGAGCGAGTTGGCATTGGGCAAAACCCACACCCCCATGAACACGGCGCGCTGGCCGCTGAACCGCACTTCACTGTCGTAATCCTCAGCGCCGAGCACCACGTCCGCAACATCACTCAACCGCACCAATTGATCCCCGTTCCGGCGAATCACCAGGTTCTTGAAGTCGTCCACCGAGCGCAAATCCGTGTTGACCGAGAGATCCACCTGCACCAGCGAGCCTTTGGTGCGGCCGACGGCGGAAAGGAAGTTATTGTTCGCCAGCGACTGGCGCACTTGATCGGGACTGATGTTCAAGGCCGCCATGCGGTCAGCCTTAAGCCAGATGCGCATCGCGAAAGTGCGGCCGCCGAGCAAGTCGGCGCGCTGCACGTCCTCGATCGCGGTGAGCCGCGGTTGAACCACGCGCACGAGATAATCCGTGATCTGATTGGCCTCGAGAATGTCCGAAGTGAAGCTCAAATATGCCAGCGCGTATTGAGTGTCGGCCGATTCAACATCGAGAATGGGCACCTCTGCTTCCGGCGGCAAATCGTTGCGCACCTGATCCACCTTGGAACTGACTTGAGCCAGCGCCTTATTCGCGTCGAAATTCAGCTTGAGGTGGATGGTGATCGTCGAGATGCCCAGGGAACTTTGTGATTCGATGTAATCAATGCCATCCGCGCCCGCGATGGCGCGCTCCAACGGTGTTGTGATGAAGCCGCGCACCAAATCCGCGCTCGCGCCGGTATAGACCGTCTTTACCGTGATGGTGGCGTTCTCACTGCGGGGATACTGGCGGACATTGACCGTGCGAATCGCCTGCAACCCGGCGATGAGAATCACCAGGTTCACCACGATGGCCAGCACGGGCCGCTTGATAAATAGGTCGGTAAAAGACTTCATTTTAAACGAAATTTAAATCCGCACTTCCGAGAACCCGGGTTCATCTACAATTAACCATCCGACGGCTTCGGTTTCTCGGTGGCTTTCGGTGCAAGGTCATTGTTCTCCGTGACCGCCGCCCCGTTGCGCAGCTTGAACAATCCGGCGCTCACGACGCGGTCGCCCGCCTTCAATCCGTTTTCCACCGTGATGAAATCTCCGCGCGTGCGCCCGGTACGGACGAATTGCTGCCGCACCATCAGGCCGGGGCCGTTTGTGCCCACGGGTGCATTGGTGCCTTTCTCAATCACATACACGGAATCGCCATACGGCGCGCTCAAAATGGCCGTGGAAGGAATGACGAGCACGTTCTGGTCGCTGGGCAACACCACCTCGATGCGCGCGAACATGCCGGGACGCAGCAGTTGGTCCGCGTTATCCAGCGTGGCCTGCAGGCGCACATTGCGCGTGCTTGTGTCGAGGTCCGGATTAATCGCCGTGAGCGTGCCTTCAAAGGTTTTGTTCGTGTAGGTGTCCAACGTGACCCGCACGACCATTCCGGTTTTAATTTGCGCCAGGGTCTGCTGCGGCAGGGAGAAATCCGCGTAAACCGGCGTCAGCGATTGCAGCGAAACAATCGGTTTTCCAGCGTCAACATATTCCCCGAGATTGATCTGGCGAATGCCGAGCTTGCCCGCGAATGGCGCGCGGATAGTCTTCTTATCAATGGCGGCCTGGATGGCGTCGGCGTTGGCTTTGGCTTGCAGCCACGCAGCTTGTGCCTGGTCCAGTTCCGATTGCGAGACCGTGTTATCCGTGCGCAGTTTGCGCGTGCGTTCCACGGTGAGCCGCGCCCATTCGAGTTGCGCCTGCGCGGCCTTGAGTTGCGCTTCCTCCGTCGAAGTATCGA
Source organism: Verrucomicrobiia bacterium (assembly GCA_036488095.1). Classification (GTDB taxonomy): domain Bacteria; phylum Verrucomicrobiota; class Verrucomicrobiia; order Limisphaerales; family DASXHY01; genus DASXHY01. The sequence continues at coordinate 5,706 of DASXHY010000463.1, forward strand.
AGCGCGCGAGCAAATCGCCTTTCGCCACGACCGCGCCGGATTCAAACGCAATCTCGCTCACTGTGCCGGCGATTTCCGGCGTGATGGTCACGCCCTGCACAGCGGTGATGGAGCCGACGGCCGAAAACGTGTCCTGCCATTTCTCGTCGTGCGCCGCGGCGGAGGAGATGGTTTCCGGCGGCGGCACGTAGGGCTGGGAAGTCAACTTTTTGATTTGCAGCACTTTTATTCCTGCCAGCGCTCCGACGACCACAATGACCAGGGCAATAGCCAGGGCAATTTTTGATTTCATAAATTTTCGTTCAGAGTTCCCGGGGGTCTAACTAGCCCGCTTCTTCGCGGCCGCGCCCGCCAAAAACAATTCCACAATTCGCCGCGCTGTGTTTCGGTCCAGCCGACAATCCGGCATCAACAATTGTGACACCAAATACGCGTTGAGCTGGCCGTAAAACCCATACGCCAGCTCGCGGCTGTCAAACCGCTTGTCCAGCTCGCGCGCCTTCAGCGCCTTTTTCATCACCGAATGCACGAACTCAAAATTCCGCTCGCACTTGTCCGAGTAGCGCAGACCCTCGGGCATTTCGCCCGGCGCCGCAAATGCCGTGGCGAACGCGATCCGCATCAACTCCCGGTTTTGTTGCAAATAATCGAACGACGCCGTCAAAATTTCAATCAACTGCGCCTTCAAATCTTTTCCCCGCGCCACCGCCGCCTGCATCAACCGCAGCCGCTCATCGTGCGCCTGGTCCACCAGCGCCTGGAACAATCCCGCCTTGTCCCGAAAATAATAGTACAGCGCCGGTTTCGAAACCTCCGCTTCATCCACGATTTGCTGCACCGAAGCGGCGGCGTAGCCGTTGTGGGCAAAGCGCACAAGCGCGGCGCGCAGGATCTCCCTGCGCGTCTCTGAATTCAGCACGTGTATGGCCATCAAGGAACTTACCGAACGGTAGGTTAGCGAACCGCAGTTCGTCAAATGGAATTTCTCGCAACCTTACGAACTCATAGGCTCCGTATTGCGTGTTGCCCAAAGCACTTTGGGAGCGAACGAGCGTTCCTCACTCGTCGTCCTCGTCGTCGTCCTCGATTTGTTTGGAAATTCGATTACGAGGATGAGAACGAGGACGAGGAGGATGCCGGGTTTTTCGCTTTTTGAATTTGGGCAACACGCCCGCAAGGAGGCTCCGTATTGCGTGTTCCGTGTTCAGTCCCGTGGTGTTTAAAATGTGCTTGAGGCTCGACCAATAATCACGGAACACGCACCACGGAACACGCTTCGCGCATTGATGGTTGAAACTCCGCCGCCGTTTCTTTACGGTTAGGCGAATTCCATAATATTTGCGGTCGCGGTACCGGAGCGGGGTGGACGAAAAGTGACTTTATGAAAAATTGGCGCGAACAACTTTTATCAGCAATCGCGGCGCTGGCGCTTCTGTTGTGGTCCACCGGCTGCAACAAAAGCGGGGGTGGGGCTCCCGACACGATTAAAGTCGGCGAATTTGCATCCCTCCATGGCAGCGAGGCGAACTTTGGCCAGTCCTCCCACAAAGGCACCGAGTTGGCTATCGACCAAATCAACGCCGCCGGCGGTGTGCTCGGCAAAAAACTCGACCTGATTTACGAGGACGATCAATCCAAACCCGGCGAATCCGCCACCATCGTCAAAAAACTGATTACCCGCGACAATGTCGTGGCAGTCCTCGGCGAAGTCGCCTCGGGCCGTTCGCTCGAAGCCGCCCCGATTTGCCAGGAAGACAAAATCCCGATGATTTCGCCCGCTTCCACCAATCCCAAAGTGACGGAAACCGGCGATTACATTTTTCGCGTCTGTTTCACCGACCCCTTCCAGGGCAAGCTGCTCGCGGAATTCGCGCGCGACACTTTGAAGGCAAAACGCGTCGCGATTCTTAACGATGTCGCCGCGCCCTACAGCGTCGGGCTGGCGCAATATTTTCGCGAACCGTTTCTCGCCAATGGCGGCGAGATTGTGGCCGAGCAGAAATACAGCAGCGGCGACAAGGATTTCAAAGCCCAACTCACCTCCATCAAGGCGCAAAATCCCGACGCGATTTTTGTGCCAGGTTATTACACGGAAGTCGGCTTGATCGTTTTGCAGGCCCGGCAATTAGGCATCGGCGTGCCTATCTTCGGCGGCGACGGATGGGAAGCGCCGGAACTGATCGGGATCGCCGGAGACGCGCTGACCAACACGTTTTATTCCACGCATTTCTCGCCGATAAAAGACACCCCCGACGTGCAAAATTTCGTCAAAGCTTTCCAGGCTAAATATAACGGCGAAACTCCGAGCGCCATGGCCGCCCTGGGCTACGATTCCGCGCTGGTGCTGGCCGACGCAATTAAACGCGCCGGGACAACCGAGCCCGCGAAGCTCCGCGATGCCCTGGCCACCACCGATATCAGCGGCGCGACCGGTCGAACCAAAATCGACGTCCATCGCGATGCCCCCAAGGCGGCAGTGATCATCACCGTCGAGAACGGCAAATTCAAGTTCCTGCGGGATGTCCAGCCTTGACCGAATTCCTTCAACAACTCATCAATGGCCTGTCGCTCGGCGCGATTTACGCGCTTATCGCCCTCGGCTACACGATGGTTTACGGCGTCCTCCGGTTCATCAATTTTGCGCATAGCGAAGTGTTCATGGTGGGGGCGTTTGCAGGATATTATCTCGGGCGATTGTTCCCGCATCAAAGCATCGCCACCGGTTTAATCGTCCTTTTCGGTTCCATGCTCGTCTGCGCCGTGCTGGGTGTCGTGATCGAAAAGCTCGCCTACCGCCCCTTGCGCAACCGTTCCACGCTCACCGTGCTCATCACCGCCATCGGCGTCTCGTTGCTGCTGCAAAATGTTGGTCAATTGGTTTTTGGCGTGAATCCCAAGCCTTATCCGGCTCTGTTTCCCCAAAAGAACATCGTCCTCGCCGGCGGCATCACAGTTTCGAGCAATCAACTCGTCGTGCTGGGCGTGACACTGGTGCTGCTCTGGGCGCTGCGGCATATCGTGATCAAGACCCGCATCGGCACCGCCATGCGCGCGCTTTCGTTCAACCGCACCGCCGCCTCGCTCGTCGGCGTTAACGAGGACTTCGTCATCTCGTTCACCTTCGCGCTCGGCTCGGCGCTCGCGGCCGCGGGCGGAATTCTCTACGCGCTGAACTATCCCTCCATCGATCCGCTCATGGGTACGCTGCCGGGATTGAAAGCGTTCGTCGCCGCCGTGCTGGGCGGCATTGGCAATCTGCCGGGCGCGGCGCTCGGCGCATTGATCATCGGCTTCGTGGAAACCTTCGTTCGCGGTGGCCACTGGTCTACTTACACCGATGCCATCGTGTTCAGCATCCTCATTTTGATCCTGCTCTTCCGCCCCGCCGGCCTGCTGGGAAAATTGCAAACCGAAAAAGTCTGAAGCAATGCAAAATTCAAAACGCAAAATTCAAGCAGTGAACGGCTTTCGCATTGCTTTTCGGTGGCGCATCCCATTTTTCGCACAGGTGTCGGATGGCATGGCAGTTGAGCTTTCATTAACACCCTGCTTTAGCTGGGTGAAAAAAGCGGCGACAAACATTAGAACCGCTTTAGCGGTTTACGCGGCGATAAAGCCGCTGAAACGGTTATGTGATCCGTTGGCTCTGTCAAAGGCTCCGCTAAAGTCGGGCAGTGCG
>DASXHY010000499.1:0-6453 GCA_036488095.1 Verrucomicrobiia bacterium
AAGGAAAGTTCGTGCCGATCGAACACTTCGAACATTTCGCGCACGGCTCCGAGCTTTACACGGGTTACGCGCTCGACGGCCTGGGCCAGGCGCCGAACGACGATGAAATTTCCTCCGTCCCGGACCTGAGCCACATCATCCAACTGCCGTGGCAAAAGGAAGTCGCATGGATGCCCGCCGACAATCATTTTCATGGCCAGCCGTATCCGCTGAATTCGCGCGTGCTCCTGAAGCGCATCATGTGCGACGCCGCGAAGATGGGTTTCACATTCAATCTCGGCATCGAGTGCGAAATCTACGTGCTCAAACAGGATGAGCAGGGAAAGTTGGTTGTCCCAAACCGCGACGACAATCTCGAAAAAAGTTGCTACGACGTGAAGCGGTTTCTCGACGTGTTCCCGTGGCTCGACGAGATGGCGACGACGATGAACGGCCTCGGCTGGGACATTTATTCCTTCGATCACGAAGACGGAAATTCGCAATTCGAATTCGATTTCAAATACGACAACGCGCTCACGATGGCTGATCGCTACATTTTTTTCCGCTACATGGCCAAGAGCATCGCCGCGAAACACGGCCTGCTGGCGACTTTCATGCCGAAACCGTTCGCGGACAAAACCGGCAACGGCGCGCATTTCAACATGTCGCTCGCGGATGCGAGAACCGAGAAAAACCTGTTCACGACCGAAACCGGCGCCGACCCGCGCGGGTTGGGGCTTTCGCCGCTGGGATATTCCTTCGTGGCGGGAATTCTGCGTCATGGCCGCGCCTTGTGCGCAGTGCTCGCGCCGACGGTGAACAGTTACAAGCGCCTCATCCGCCGCGGGGCGATGAGTTACTACTCCTGGGCGCCCGTTTTTAATTCCTTCGGCACGAACAACCGCACTAACTCGGTCCGCATCCCCATGGGCGGCGGCCGTTGCGAAAGTCGCAATGCCGATTCCTCGTGCAATCCGTACCTCGCCGCCGCGCTGGTGCTCGCGGCAGGATTGGAAGGCGTGCGCGAACAACTCGATCCCGGCGATCCGCATCACGAAAACCTTTACGAACTTTCACCGGCGGAACTCGAAAAAATCGGCGTGCAGGAATTGCCTCGCACATTGAGTGAAGCCGTGGACGCCTTCGCCGCCGATCCGTTCGTCGAAAAAATCATCGGCCGGGAACTGAAAGAGGAATTTATCCGGTACAAACGGGAGGAGTGGACGGAATATCACCAGAGCGTAAGCCAGTGGGAGATTGACCGCTACGCGCGGCTTTTCTGAAATCAAAACCAAAACAAGAAAGGAATACCAAATGAAAACTAAAACACTGTTGGCAGCGGCGCTGCTCGGACTCATGGGTCTGAGCGCGGCCTCGGCAGCCACGATCAAAATCGGTTACAGCGATTGGCCGGGTTACACGGTCATGGAAATCGCGAAACAAAAAGGTTGGTTCAAGGACGCGGGCCTGGACGTCGAAATGATCTGGTTCGAATACTCGCCCTCCATTGACGCTTTTGCCGCGGGCAAAATTGACGCGGACATGATCGTCGCGGGGGATGACATGGTGACCGGCGCCAGCGGAGCGAAGAGCAAGATCGTTTGCCTCGTGGATTACAGTGAAGGCAGCGACATGATCGTCGGCATGCCGGGCGCGGATTCCATCAAGGATTTGAAGGGCAAAAAAGTCGGCGTCGAACTCACGCTGGTGGAACATGAGCTTCTCTTGCAGGCGCTCAAAGTCAACGGCATGAGCCAGTCCGACGTGACGCTCGTGGGAACGGCCACCGACAAAACGCCGCAAGCACTTCAGTCTGGAGAAGTGGCGGCCATTGGCGCGTGGTATCCGATTTCCGGCCAGGCCTTGAAGACGGTGCCCGGCTCGAAAAAACTTTTCACCAGCGCCGATGCCAAGGGACTCATCTTTGACGTGATTGCCGTAAACCCCACCAGTTACGCCGCGCACAAGGACGAATGGAAGAAGATCACGGCCATTTATTACAAGTGCGTGGATTATTTGATGGATCCCGCGACCAAGGATGACGCGGTTAAAATCATGGCCGCGAAAGTGGGCGCCGACCCGGTGGAATATGCCAAAAATATTCCGGGCACGCATTTCCTCACCGTGGCCGAGGCCAAGACAGCGTTGAAGAAAAGCCACGATATGATGTCCATCTACGGCTCGATGGAGTTGAGCGACAAATTCTACCTGGAAAACAAGGTCTATAAAGATTCGCAAAAACCCTCGGACTACCTCGCGCCGGGAATTATCAACAGTTTGAAATAAAAGTTGTAGCGGCGGTCTGTGACCGCCGCCATTTGAATAAAGTCGGCGGCGCTCACAGAGCGTCGCTACAAGAAAAACTATGGCACACCACGATTGGCTCGGGCTGAAAAGGGAATTGCCGCATCGGCGGAAGGTTCTGCTGACGGTGATGTCCTTCCTCATCCCGCTCGCGATCTGGAGTGCTCTCAGTTATATCCCGGGACTTTGGCATCCGCTCGTGCACGTGACGGAAGTCGGCAGTGTCGATTACTTCGTCACCGATATGGATGTGCCGCGCGCGACTTTCGACCAGGAAGTGGCGAAAGCGCGCGCGGCCAGCCAGGATTTGCCGAAGGGTTACCTCGTCAACCCGGTTTACCTTCCGGCGCCGCACAAAGTCCTGTTCGCCTTTTACACGGCCTTCAAAACGCCGCCGCGGCTGCAAAATGAACCGTGGCTCCATGAAAGCCTCGGCCACAGCATCCGCACAATTTTTCTCGGATTCGTTATTTCGTCCCTCTTCGGCCTGCCGTTGGGAATTTTGTGCGGCAGCTATCGGTTCTTTGCCAAATTGCAGGAACCGTTTGTCGAATTTTTCCGCTACCTCCCCGCGCCGGCGTTCGGCGCGTTGTGCGTGGCCATCCTGGGAATCGATGACGCACCCAAAATCGCGATTATTTTCATCGGAACATTTTTTCAACAGATCCTCGTCATCGCAAATACCGTCCGCAAAGTCGACCCGGCGCTGCTCGAAGCCGCGCAAACTCTCGGCGCGCGAGGCTTGAAACTAATGACGCGCGTCATCATCCCCGCGTCCGTCACGGACATCTACACTGACATGCGCATCCTGCTCGGTTGGGCGTGGACATATCTGATTGTCGCCGAAGTCGTGGGTACCATGTCCGGGATTACCTTGTTCATCAATCAACAGGCACGGTATCGGAATTTCGAGAACGTCTACGCGGCCATCGCCATGATCGGCATCATTGGCCTTTCGACGGACATGTTCCTGGCATGGCTCGGCACCGTTATGTTTCCGTGGAAACGCAAGTCGCGCTCCGGTTCCGGCAAATTGACCTGGCTTGCAAAATTCCTGCCCCAGCCGCCGGTCTCGGCGTCCGCGCCGGAGAAACCGGTGGAGGAAAAACCAGCCGCTGAATTAAATGTCGCTCAGTGAATTAAAACTTCCTGATTACCGCGAGCAAACGCCGCCCGTCGCCGCGCGTTTCGAGCGCATTCGCCAGCGCCCCGTCATCCTGAGCGTCCGCAACCTCAAGAAATGTTTCGGCACGAACGGCAGCACGCACGTCGTTTTCGACAACGTCTCGCTCGATATTCATCGCCGCGAATTCATTTGCGTCGTCGGCGCGTCCGGGTGCGGAAAATCGACCCTCGCGCGGATTGTGGCCGGTCTCGATGAAGCCACCGGCGGCGAAATTCTGCTCGATGAAAAACCGGTGGCCGGTCCCGGTCCGGATCGAGGAATGGTGTTTCAGGGATACACGCTGTTCCCGTGGCTGACCGTCCGCAGCAACGTGATGTTCGGGCTGCAAATGCAGGGCAAAGAGGAAATCACCGCCAAGGCCGAAGCGCGCCAATGGCTCGATATGGTCGGCCTGGCAAAATTTGAAAGCCTTTATCCGCACGAACTTTCCGGCGGCATGAAGCAGCGCGTGGCGATTGCCCGCGCGCTCGCGAACAATCCGCGCATCCTCATCATGGACGAACCGTTCGCCGCGCTCGATGCCCAAACGCGCTGCCAGATGCAATCCTACCTGCTTCAGATTTGGAAAAAAGTGGACGCCACCATTTTGTTCATCACCCACGACTTGGACGAAGCCGCGTATTTGTCCGACCGCATTCTCGTAATGGCATCGAATCCGGGCCGCGTGGTGGAGTTCATCGAGAATCCGGTGCCGCGCCCGCGCAGCGACGCACAATTCCTCTCGCCGGAATTTCTGGCGTTGAAAAAAAGGTTGGAAGAACACATCCATCCACCGTCGGAAGTGGCCGAAAAATTGCCCATGATCAAACTCACGGAGGCCGGCGATGAAGTGGAATAATCGTAGCGCAGACTGGCAGTCTGCTGTTTCGCAGGTTGGCAACCTGCGGAAGTTGTCTCGCCCCGTGCCGGTTGCCAACCGGCGATACAGCAGGTTGGCAACCTGCGCTACATCGCGGGGAGGGCGGGCGTATGTCTGAAACAGCAATTCGCTTTTTGCCCCCACCGCGCTTTGTCTGGCCCGGCAGCCATCGCTGCGCCGCGATGCTCTGCTTCGATGTCGACGGCGAAACCACCGCGCTCTCCGAAGACCCCTCGCTCGCGCGCCGCCGCACATTGATGTCCCAATGCGAATACGGCCCGCGCATTGGCGTGCCGCGCTTGCTCGGCCTGCTCGAGCATCTGCGCGTTTCCGCGACATTTTTTGTGCCCGGCTACATCGCGGAAAATCATCCGCGCATGATTGAAGCAATTGTCGCCGGCGGCCACGAAATCGGTTTGCACGGTTATCTGCACGAGAAACTCGCGCACCTCACCGAGCCGGAAGAGGAAGCCATCCTCGTGCGCAGCATTGAAATTCTCACCCACCTGACCGGCTCGCGACCGTCCGGCTTTCGCGCGCCGTGGTTTGAAATCAATCCCTGGACGCCCGCGTTGCTCGCACGGCACGAGATCAATTATTGCGCGAGCGAAATGGGCGACGACGTCCCTTACTTTCATGAAAACGGTCTCGTCGAAATTCCCGGCCAATGGATGCTCGAAGATTGGGAGCAGTTCGCCTTCAACGCGGATCCCGCGTGGGGATTCGTTCCCGAGAATTGCGAAAAAGTTTTCGATCTCTGGTGGCGTGAATTCGAAGCCATGCACGATATGGGCTGCTGCTTTGTCCTGACCCTGCACCCGTGGCTCAGCGGGCGCCCTTCGCGCGTGCGATTGCTCGAAGACCTCGTCTGCGCCATGCGCGAAAAGGGCAGGGTATGGTTCGCGCGCGGAAACGAAATCGCCAACTACTTCCGCAACCATCCCGAAGCGCGGCGCGAAATTGATTTTGACCACAAGGCAGTTGAGCGGTCCACGACGGAAAATATTGCAAAGAAAAGGGGACCGCGCCCGCCACGGGCGCAGTTTTCCGCGCCCCCGCGGAAAACATCGAGCGCGTCGAGTAACCCACGGTCGCCCCGTCACTCCTACGCGTTAAATGCCCGACGCGACGGCGCATCCGGCAACGCCCGAGGCGGGCGTGTTCCCAAAAAAGTTCAAACATGAGTTCCACCGCCTCTCAATGGAAACGCACCTTCGAGCCGCTCGCCTTCGCGCGGCAGCTTAGCACGCGCACCGCGCAGACGCCCCTGTCCGTCGCGGATATCCAGTGCGGCATTTGCGGCGCCGGCGCCCGCCCGCTGAACCGCGCCACGACCCTTCCCGCCCAGGCCTACACCAGTGAGGATTTTTTCGCGTGGGAACTCGACCACATTTTGCGTCCCGGCTGGCAATGCGTCGCGCACGTCTCGCAAATTCCATACGCCGGGGACTTCCTCAATCTCGACCTTCTCGGCGAACCGCTGATCGTCGTTCGCGCGAAGGATGATTCCATCCGCGTCCTCTCGCGCGTCTGCCCGCATCGCTCCATGGACATCATGCCGGAAGGTTTCGGCTACGATGGCCACGGCCCCGCCGAGGCGCGCGACGGCACGACGGACTGCGGCCACACGCGCCTCTTTCTTTGTCCCTATCACGCGTGGACATTTGAATTGGATGGCCAGCTCAAAGCGTGTCCGGAAATGCACGAGGCGGAAGATTTTTGTCGCGACAAATATTTCCTGAAACCATTTCGCTCGGAAACCTGGCAGGGATTCGTTTTCGTGAATCTCGACGGCAGCGCGCCGCCGCTCGCCAACGGCCTCGATGAAATGGCCGCCGACCTCGCGGCGTTTCGCCTCGAGAAAATGAAACTGGTCATCGCGCGCGAGTGGGATTGCCCGTTCAATTGGAAGGTGCTCGTCGAAAATTTCATGGAGAGCTACCACCATCTCGGCATTCACCACAAAACTCTCCAGCCGATGATGCCCGCGCGCAATACATGGACGGAACAGGAGCGTCGTCATTATGTCCGCGCGCATTTGCCGTACAAGGATTCGGTGCGTGAAGAATATCGCGAATTTGCCGCGGGCGGAGATTTTTCCAACGCAATGCCGCCGCTGCCCGGG
>DASXHY010000523.1:0-5862 GCA_036488095.1 Verrucomicrobiia bacterium
GCAATCCAAGCTCGTAACTCGTTAGCAAGGCGGCGTGGTCAGAAAAAAACTTCACCGGGTCCGTATGTGATGCGCAAAGCGGTACGATGCGGCGGGCGGCGATGGAATAATCGAAATCCACCAGGACCTTGCCCAAATCGAAAACAAGCACGGAACATTTCATCGGGTCATTCATGAATTCATTTCGCGGCGCCCTTCGAGCGCGCGGCTCAACGTCAGTTCATCGGCGAACTCCAACCCCGTGCCCGCCGGCAACCCATGCGCAATGCGCGTGAGCCTCAAGCCCGGGCGCGCCAGCCGTTTGCCCAAATAAAATCCCGTCGCGTCCCCCTCCACATCCGTCCCCAGCGCGATGACAATCTCTTTGATTGGTTCAGTGGACAAACGCTTTTCCAGTTCCGCGATACGCAAATCTTCCGGCTCAATGCCGTCCAACGGAGAAATTTTGCCGCCCAGCACATGGAATTTGCCACGAAATGTGCCGGATTTTTCGATGCTAAAAATATCCACCGGCTGCTCGACAACGCACACGAGCGATGCGTCCCGGCGCGCGTCGCCGCAAATGTCGCACGGGGAAGTTTCCGTCAACGCGCCGCAAATCGCGCAGAATTGGATTCGCTCGCGCGCGCGAACGATGGCATCGGCCAACTGCCTGGCGTCCGCCTGTTCCGATTGCACCAGATGCAAAGCGATGCGTTCCGCCGAGCGCGGCCCGATGCCGGGCAGGCGATTCAGCGCAGCCACGAGAGCTGTAATTGGTTCAGGAAGAGCCACAGAATTGCCCGTAAAATGAGGCAAGGGGATGAAATAGTCAAACGAGAGCGCAACTAGTGGCACGGGCGTCTCGCCCGAGTGTTTCTGTTTTCGGGGAATTTCTTGCTCCGCACGGGCGAGGACGCCCGTGCCACTATCCAATCAACCAAGCCCGGGCAAGTTGAACCCGGCGGTGACTTTACCCATTTCCGCGTTGGAAATTTCCTTCGCCTGGGTCAGCGCCTGGTTGGCGGCGGTAATAATCATGTCTTCGAGCAGTTGTGCGTCCGATGGATTCAAAGCCTGCGGATCGATCTTCACGGAGCCAATTGTGCCGTCACATTTCGCCACGATCTTTACCGCGCCGCCGCCGCTCGTTGCCTCTACGGTGCGTTTAGCGAGATCGCTTTGGATTTGTTCCATCTGCTGCTGCATGCGCGCAGCCTGTTTCATGAGTTTTCCAATGCTTGACATAGTTTTGCGAATTCAAGTTAAACCGAAGTCAACGGCGCGCCAGTCTTTTTCGGAAAAGAATAGTCACGAATCGGCTGGCATACCTGGATGTGGTATTCGGAATAAAACAACTTCCGACCAAGCTCCTGGGCCTGGCGATGATCCGATTGTTCCCGCCACGCGCGCATCGCCTCCTCGGATTCGAATTCCACAATGGAAACGCGCTCGCCATCCTCGGCGCTGAATGTTTTGATGGAAATGAACCCGGGCATTTTGACGGCGAGGTCGTGCATCCGCGTCGCCCATTTTGCGTATTCATCTTCATGTTCGGGACGCAGGCGCGAGCGGAACAGGGTGATGATCATGGCCTGACAATTACGCGCGGACTTCGACGATTTGTCCTTTAAAAACCTCTAGCGCTTTTTGGATCAACGGATCGTTTTTAAAGTCGTCTTTATTGAACGGCACCGGCGCGGGTTTTTCTTTTATCGGCTGGGATGTGACCGGCGCGGGTTTGGACGTGGGTGGCGCCGAAGTCTTTGGCGCCGCGGGAGCAACTGGTTGCGCTGGTGTCTCAGCAACCGCCGGCACACGGTGAGCGGGGGCCTCGGCCTTGATGAATTTAAATTGCGCGTTGTGATGGCCAAGCTCCGCGAGCTTGGTTTGCAGCAGCGTGTGATTGCGCGCATTGTCCACCAACGCAATGTGGTCCTCGAATTCCGGAGCAAACCCGATGGTCAAAATATTTTTCGCGAACGAAACTGGATGCGCCTCGAGCAAATAACTCCGCGTGAATGGACTGGCGCGGCCCACCGCTTCCACCATGCGTGCCCAGAGGGTTTCCAGGTCATTTGAAGCAGGGGATTCGGCGAGGACCATCGGTGCCGGTGCGGCGGGCGCAGGCTCAGCGCGTTGAATAATTTCGGGCTCGCTCCGGGCGGCCGGGGGCGTTCGTCGCTCTGCCGGCGCCGCAGCCTGAGTCCGTTGCGGCGGCGTAGAGACGACCGCGCCGGTTTCTCCGCCACGCAAATCCTGAAGCCGTTTGAGGACCGCATCAATACTGACTGCGTTGCGAGCCTCGATGGCCTTGAGAAGCGTTACTTCCAACAAAATCTTTTTCGAGGCGGCATCGCGCAGGCGGAGTTCAGCGTTCGCCAGTACTTCCATGAGGCGCGTCAGGGCGTTGGCGTCGGCCAGAGCGGATTGCTCGCGGAGCGATGCGGCTTCGGCTTCTGATATTTCGAGCAAATTCAAATCGCCGCGTGATACCTGGAAAATCAATAGATTGCGAAAGTGATTCAACAAATCAGAAAGCAATCGGCCAAGGTCTTTGCCGCCTTTGGCGAGTTCGTTTAAAATTCGCAACGCATTTTCGACTTCGCCTGCGAGGACCGCAAGGGCAAGTTCCAACAATTGCTTTTGCGCGGTGAGGCCGAACATGGAAAGCACGTCCGGCTCTTCAATCTTGTCTCCGCAAAAACTGATGAGCTGGTCGAGCGTGGATTCCGCATCGCGCATTCCGCCGTCGGCGCCGCGCGCGATGGCGTAAAGCGCTTCCGGCGAAATCTTCACGTTTTCCTGTTTCGCGATTTTCGTCAACTGCTCGACAATGAGCGATGCCGGGATGCGGCGCAGGTCAAAACGCTGGCAGCGCGAAAGAATGGTCAGCAAAACTTTCTCCGGGTCCGTCGTGGCGAACATGAATTTCACGTGCTCCGGAGGTTCTTCAAGCGTTTTGAGCAGCGCATTGAACGCCGCGGTGGAGAGCATGTGGACTTCGTCGATGATGTAGATTTTGAATTTCGAGGAGGCGGGGGCGTATTTGCACGTCTCGCGCAATTCGCGGACTTGTTCCACACCGTTGTTGCTGGCGCCGTCGATTTCCAAAACATCCATCGACCGGCCTTCCGAGATTTCCCGGCACTTCGGGTCATTGTCATCGAAGTCCGCCTTCGGGCCGCCGGTGCAATTCAACGCTTTGGCAAAAATGCGCGCGATGGTGGTTTTGCCGGTACCGCGCGGGCCGCAGAAGAGATAGGCGTGCGCGATGCGGTTCTGCTCGATGGCGTGCGTGAGTGTCCGGGTGACGTGCTCCTGGCCAATGACGTCCGCAAAAGTTTGCGGGCGATATTTTCTGGCGATTACCTGATAACTCATGTGATTTACGATTTACGATTTACGATTTACGCGCGAGCGAAATCGTTCGACTGGCTCGTCAGTCATAAATCAGAAATCGTAAATGGAAATGCCAGGGTGACCACGGCAGATGTCGAGCAAACTACCGTTGCTGCCTTCCGGCCCTGGCGGGGTTCGTAAGTCCACATTCCGTGGGCCCTGACAGCCATAAATGTGCTGCACCCGCAGTGAGCCTTCAAGGAGAATTCGCTCGCAATTTGAATGACAAATCGAGGGCCGACCGGTAGAATGCGGTCCGGTTTGAACGAAAACACCCAAGGTTTTGCCGCCAGCCTGTTTCATCCGGATTTCGGAAACGAGGTGGTTGCCGGGAAGGTTTTTATTGATCGGCAGAGGCTACGGTTTGTCTCGGATACCGTTTCTGAGGAAATCCCGGCGCAAGAAGTCGTGGTGACGCTGGATGGAGACGGCGAACGCGTTTACTTCACCGACACAACCCGGCCTGATCTCAAAATCTTTACGTCCGATTCGGCCGTTCTAAACCACCCCTCCGCGCGGCAGTGCGAACCTATCTGGTCTCAAGTGGTAACCACGGTTCGTAAAAGAGACATTTCACGTCGTTTGCGGCTGACGGCCTATTTTGTGGTTGCTTGTGTTGTTCTGGCCTGGACTGGCTCATGGGCGCTGGGAGCGATGGTGCGTGCCGCGGTAAAACAAGTGCCTCCGGAATGGGAAACGGAATTTGGCGACAAGGCGATGGCCAAATTGCAAGCCAGGTATCAGTTCGAGGATGACACCAACCGGGTTGCCCGCCTTGCTGCCGCTGCTGCGCCATTGATCCAGGTATTGCCGCCCGACCGCCGGAACCTGAAATTTTACATCATGGAGGCAAGCGCGCCGAATGCTTTCGCATTGCCGGGCGGCCATGTGGTGGTCACCGAGGGTTTGCTGCAGCTTGTCGATGAGGACCGCCCGGAACAATTGCTCGGCGTCCTCGCGCATGAGCTGGCGCACGTGACGCAACGGCATCATGTTCGAAAAATGGTTTCAGCCGCGGGCCCGGTCGTGATTTTTGGAGTGTTTTTCCACAGCAGCAGCGGGGCGATGAATGTTTTGTCGCTAGGTTCCGGGTTGTTGGTGCTCCAGGGTTTTTCCAAAGAATACGAGACGGAAGCTGATTCGGTGGGTTGGGATTATTTGGTTGCGGCGGGAATTGATCCGCATGGAATGATAGAGACGTTTCAAAAATTGCGCTCCTATGAAAGCAGCCGGGCCGGCATCACCTTGCGCCTGCCGGAGGCGTTTGCCACCCATCCGGCGCTCGACAAACGCATTGCCTACCTGGAACGAAAATCAAAAAAACTACGGAACAAGGTTTTCCTGCCAATGGCACCGATCGATTTGAGGCCCACCAAGCGCCGCTGAAACGGTCAGCGCCCGAGCCACGCGAGTTTGTCCTTTTTGCACAAGTAAAGAAGCCCCAGGATTCGCGTATTCACCGTCAGCAAATAAAGGCTCACGAGACTCCACAGGAATTTCAGTCCAAACATGGCGAGCAACTCGGGGATGGACTGCGTCATCAAGCCTTTGGGAAATGCGACGGCAAGAACGATGTCCCCGATCTTGGTAAAAATCAGCACCGCCGCGAGAATGATCACTGTGACGATGTATTCGGCGGGCACTTTCAGAATGGAGGGCAGGATGACCAGCGGGTTCACGGCTCCGACCGAATCAAGGATCGCCACCGCGAGAAATGCCATCGGGAAATAAGCGCAGCCAAAAAGCATCGCGGGAAGCACTCCGATTGCCAGCGAGGGACTTGCGGTTGCCACCGCCAGAACCACAAAAGCTATCGCGGGAGCGAAACAGACCAGCACCAGCCCGAGCAGCCGGAAAAACGGGAGAAGAATGTCTTCCAAAAAATTAATGCCGGGCAAGTCCGGAACCTCGTCATCTCCCGCCGCCGTTGAATGGATAATGTTTTGCAAAAAAGTGAAAAGATACCCGCCCAAAATCAGTTGCATCGTTCCACCCAGGCCGATCCCCCTGATTGAGCCGGTCGACATCATTACCGTGCCCAGCCTTATGCCAGTGAAAATAATCATTCCGACCAGCAAAATGAAAATTCCCGCGCCGCGCATGGGGTAAATGAAAGCCCCGGGCAGTGATGCAAAAAAACCTTTCTGCGGACCCGGCCGCACCAGATGCACCTGCAATGGCACGCATTCCACCCCGCAACTCCGGCAGTTTTTCTTCGTCACGCTGCCGACGTTCAACACCGTTATGCACAATTCGCAGAACGTGCGATTGCACTTCTTGCAAAGATAACGCGCCGGAGATTTTGGATGGAATTTGCAAAACTTCGCGCCGATATCCACTCCAGCCACTGCTGGGTCCAACATTGGCGGGGCATCGAGAGTCGCAGTCGAGGAAGATGCTTCTGACGCATGAGCCAACCCCGAAATTCTCAAACCTGAGGTCGGTTTCAGCGGCGGCGGAGGAGGCGGCACATCGAGGACT
>DASXHY010000541.1:0-1731 GCA_036488095.1 Verrucomicrobiia bacterium
TCTGTGAGCGCCGAGTCGCCACTCGCAAACGCCGTTACAGAAAACAGAATTTGCGCGCCTAAACGCTGCCAGATACGTTCCGTCAGCCTGGCGGCTTCGGTTTTTCTGCATTTCACGCGGTTTAATCATGAGCCGCGTGGCAGAAACCATGCAGAACGAACAACTCTCTTACGTAGCCGTTACACCGTATTCGATGCGCAAATCGCGCACCGGCGGCATCGTTGGCCGGTTGATTTCTCGTACGGGACTCGATCTCGTTGGCGGGCGCATGTTTGCGCCGAGCGCAAAATTGGCGAAGCGCTACGCGGATACGATTGTGACGGAAACCGATCCCGACCATCGGGCGACGCAGGAGCTAATTCGCGAGTACGTCCTGAAAAATTTCGCCGGCGACGAAAATGGCCAGCAGGCCCGCGTGTTATTCCTCATTTTCCGCGGACCGGACGCGGTGGAAAGGATTCATCGCACCGTAGGCCACATCTTGCACGAGCGCACCAGCGGAGAAACAATTCGCGACACGTACGGCGATTACATCACGGATGATTCAGGTAAGGTCACTTACTTCGAGCCCGGCGTGCTGGCGGCTTTTGATCCAAACGCAGTCGAGCAGGATTTGAAACTTTGGGCGGACTTTTCTGACTCCGACGGCGGGATCCTCGATCGCAGCGTCCGCTTTCCTGCGAACGCGCAGGTTGAAAAAACGCTCGTCCTGATCAAGCCGGACAATTTCAGATTTCCAAATCTGCGACCCGGTGGAGTGATTGAAGTATTTTCGCGGTCCGGGCTCACCATCATTGGTTTCAAAGTCCACTGCATGAGCGTGGCGCAAGCAGAGGACTTTTACGGGCCTGTGCTGCCGGTCCTGGAGAAAAAACTTGGCGCGAAAAGCGGCCGCGAAAATTGGGAAAGCATTATCGAATTCATGGCCGGCCGAAAGCCAAGTGAATGTCCGCCCGGGGAGCGCGATGCTTGCGGGACGGAAAAATCGATCGCCATCGTTTACCAGGGCGTCGATGCAGTGCGGAAGATCCGCGACGTCCTTGGCCCGACCGATCCGGCCAAAGCTCCACCAGGATCGATTCGCCGGGAATTCGGCCAGACAATCATGATCAACGCCGCACATGCTTCGGATTCGCCGGAGAACGCGAAACGCGAAATGGCCATCATCCAAATAGATGAGAATAATTTCAAACCTCTGATTGAAAACTTCTATCGTCGCCAATAGTTTGCGCTCCCATTTTGAATAATCTTACCGCCATGGAAATTTCTGAACGCGCCGCTCAACTCACTCCCTCACTCACTCTCTCCATCGATAGCAAGGCCAAAGCCATGAAGGCTGAAGGCCTCGATGTGTGCGGCTTCGGGGCAGGCGAGCCGGATTTCGATACACCCGAACATATAAAAAAGGCCGCTATCGACGCATTGGAGAATGGCTTTACCAAATACACACCGAGCGCTGGCATTCCGGAGTTGCGGCAGGCAATTGCGGAAAAATTTGCGGCCGACAATGGGCTAAGTTATCGCGCCGCCCAGATTATCGTAAGCAACGGCGCAAAGCATTCCTGTTACAACGCGATTCTCGCAACCTGTCAGCCCGGCGATGAAGTCATTATCCCGGCGCCGTATTGGGTCAGTTATCCGGACATGGTCAGACTAGTGGGCGCCGAACCGGTGATCATTCCCACCAGCGAGCGCAACGGCTGGAAAATGCGCGCCGAAGATTTTGAAAAC
>DASXHY010000548.1:0-3992 GCA_036488095.1 Verrucomicrobiia bacterium
CCGAATATGCTAAGAAATCTTCCTTAAAATGCATGAATATAAATGCACCCCAAGCGTATTTCATCAAGCTTGGTGAGTCCGGACGGTGGGAGAGTGAATGCCTCGCGAATGGTTATATGCGAGTAGGCTTCAAAGATGTACCCCACGATCTTTGCGCCGAAAAAAAATGGGCTGAAATAAACAAGATATACTTTAACAAAGGAGAACCGAAAGGTAACGCCACTCGCTATGCGACAGAACTAGAGCGGTTCTACGCGTCGCCTGCCGACATAATGTGGATAACGTTTTCTGACGGAAAACTATGGTGGGGTTTTGCCGAGGGTGAAGTTTACTCGGAAGCTGATACCAAAAAGAGGAAGATAAAAAACGGGTGGCAGTCCGCAGACGCAAATGGAAAGGAGCTTCTTATTGGTGAGATCAGTTCACGCTTAACGCAAGTCCGTGGATACCAGGGCACTATTTGTAAAGTGAAGCAACTCGAATATTTGCTCCGTAAAATCAACGGGCAAACTCTGCATGAAGTTCAGGTGGCAACGACCGCAAAAGCCGAACTGTTAAAGGCACTCGGCCCGGTCATACGACAACTCGATTGGAAGGACTTTGAAGATTTGGTTGATATGACTTTCACGGCAGGTGGTTGGAGGCGAATCGGTGGCGTTGGAGGATCAGAAAAGGACATCGATTTAGAGTTGCAACAACCGGTCACCGGAGAAACCGTCATGGTGCAAGTCAAATCAAGATGTTCTCCACAGATTGTCAGAGAAATTTCAAAGGCGAATTCCGGCAAGAAGCAATACGAAAGGATTTTTGTTGTTACTCATTCCTTTGACGGCAAAATACCAGATGACGTCGAGCCCCGATTGCATGTTTTAGATGTTGATAGACTAGCAAATCTCGTGCTGGACGCTGGGCTGACTGGATGGGTCATAGAAAAATCAAAATAAAATTGATCATCGATCTCTCTTCAAAAGAAATTCCGCCAAAGCCTCTAACGCCTCCGCTTTTCCTTTAAAAATCTTCAGTGCCGCAAAGGCTTTATTTGTCAGTTCCGTCGCAATCTTCCGTGATTTTTCCAGGCCGACAATTGAGGGATACGTCGCCTTCTGCGCCTTGGTATCTTTGCCGGCGGTTTTACCGAGTTGCTCGCTGGTTTGGGTCACGTCGAGGATGTCGTCGATGACCTGGAAGGCGAGGCCGACGTGGTAGCCGAAATCGGTGAGCGCTTTGAGTTGCGCGGGCGAACAGTTCGCGCTCATGCCGCCGAGGCGGACGGAACAACACAACAGCGCGGAGGTTTTGCGCTCGTGGATGTATCGCAATTGCTCGGCGGAAGTTTTTTTGCCTTCGCCCTCCAAATCGGCGACCTGCCCGGCGATGAGTTGCAGCGAGCCGGAGGCGTGCGCGAGTTCGAGGATAATCTGCTGGTGCGAATAGCGCGGCCAACCTTTGGATTTGGCGGCGATTTCAAAGGCTTCGGTCAGCAAAGCGTCGCCAGCCAGCACGGCGATGCCTTCGCCGAAAACTTTATGGTTGGTTAATTTGCCGCGGCGGTAGTCGTCGTTGTCCATGGCGGGCAAATCGTCGTGCACGAGCGAATAGGTGTGGATGCACTCGACGGCGCAGGCAAGGGGCATGGCGTCGGCTTCGCGCCCGCCGCAGGCCGCGGCCGCTGCCAGGCACAGGGCCGGGCGCATGCGTTTGCCGCCGGCAAACAGCGAGTAACGCATCGCCTTATGGATGGTGGCGGGCTTGGTTTTCTCCGAGGGGAGGAACTTATCGAGGGCGCCGTTCACGGACGCGGTGCTGGAGACCAGAAATTTCTCCAGATCGAAGCGGCTTCGGACTTTCATCGACACAGACATGCGGGTTGTGTTGTAGGGAAAGGACTTCCGCGGCGCAAGCGGATTCCGAATTCGCCGAAGTTTTCTATTGCTTTCGCGCAGGTACCAGCTATTTTACTGCGCTCGTCTCGAAACTCGAAAGAAACTCTTGAACGCTGAATTAACGAAAAAAGCTTTGGAGAAGGTTGGGAATCCCAACGTTCTGGTCAATTTGGTCTCACGCCGCGTGCGCCAACTCAATGCCGGCGCGGGCGCCGTGAGCCGTCCGCTGATCGATGCGCCCGCGAGCATGGGCGTGGCGGACATCGCGCTCACCGAAATCATCGAGGACAAAATCGGTTTCGAAATGCCTGAACTGGTGGAGTTGACGCGGCCCACAGCCAAAAAACGCGCCAAGAAACGGTAATTTCCGGGCAGCCCCGTTGTAATTTACGATTTACGATTTACGATTTACGCGCTTTAGTGGTTCGCGCGTAAGCTGTAAATCGTAATTTTTTTGTGGCTGACATCGTCACCAATTCGAAGGCGCGCCGGGATTATCATATCCTCGAAACGTACGAGGCCGGCATCGTGCTGCGCGGCACGGAGGTGAAGGCGTTGCGCGCGGGCAAGGGGCAGATCGGCGACGCTTTTGCGCGCGTGGAGAATGACCAGGTTTTTCTATACAACGCGCATATCGACGAATACGCGCAGGGAAATTTCCAGAATCATGAGCCCAAGGCGGTGCGGAAACTTCTGCTGCACAAATCGGAAATCCGGAAGCTTTTCGGCCTGGCGTCCGTGAAAGGCAACGCGATCGTGCCGCTTTCACTCTACTGGAAGAACGGCAAGGTGAAGGTCGCGTTGGGCGTCGGCAAGGGCAAGGTGCAGTTCGATAAACGTGAGGATTTGAAAAAGCGCGACTCGGATCGCGAGCTCAAGCGTGCGCAGATGCAGCGGACAAAGGGGAAATGAATGGCTTCGCCGACAGCCGATTAATAGTTTCTCAATGGCCGCAAGAGAACGCAAAGATCGCAAAGAAAACTTTCTCTTTTGCGTTCTCTGCGTTCTTTCGCGGCTATGAAGGTTCTGTTCTGCTTTAAACGCAGAATATGGTCAGCTTCTTCGGGCCGTGGGCGCCGAGCACGAGGATGCGCTCGATATCGCCGGTGCGGCTCGGGCCGGTGATGAACGAAATCATGCTTGGATAATTCGCGGCGTATTTTTTCTTCAACAACTCAAACGCGGCCGGCAAATCGCGCAGCAGTTGTTCCCGCCGCGCCAGCACCACATGATGCGGCGGCAGGACGGAGAGCGCGCGGCCGCCGGCGCTGCGGTTCGTGACCAGCACGCTGCCGGTTTGCGCGATGAGGGCGTCGCATTCGGTGATGCCGGCGTCGCAGGCTTCGAGTTCGGTGGGGTTGAATGGCTGGTCGGTGCGGCAGATGGGCAGCGCGAGCGTCTGGCAGGCGGCATCGGTCAATTCCCCGGCGTGCGACGCAACTTTTTTCCAGCCTTCGGCGTCGCGCAGTTCCGTCAGCAATTTCGTTAACTCATCGCGATTGTTGCAGAGATAAAACGCGGCTTTCAGGTCGGTGGCATTGGCGCGAAAGCGAGCGAGCTGGTCTTCGAAAGAATCACTGACGGGTGGAAGCCATTCGCGGGCGTGGGCGGCGGGCGCGGCGGTTGACGGCGCATGATGACCGGTCTCGTGGTGGCCGGGGAGCGGCGCTGGGACGGAAAGCGCTTCGCGGATGCGGGCAAAGATTTTTTCGCGTTCGGTCATATTACACTCTCGCTGGCGTATTCCGATTCGCAGATTGGCAATCTGCGATACAGTCCCGCCATGGCGGGAGCAGCCTGCGCTACAATTGCGCGGGTCACGCTCATTTCTTTTCCTTCCAATATTCCTTGAAGGTTTGCGGCGCGATTTTTGGGGCTTCGCGGGTTTTCGTCCACGAATAGGCAGGGTCCAATTTTGTGCCTTTGATTAGCGGGTGCAATTTTTGACCGATGCGTCCGAGCGGGCCGATCAATTTGTAAATGGCCGGGCGGTTGAAGATGAAGGAGAAAATCTTGAAACCCGTTTTCCAAAGGAACGACGGTTTTTCGTACGAGGCATTGCGGCGGTTTTGGAGCAGGTGATGCGCGAGGTCGATTTTGACGGGGCAT
>DASXHY010000563.1:0-16335 GCA_036488095.1 Verrucomicrobiia bacterium
GGGATTGCTGATGATGAGATCGAATTGTGGCTGGTAGGGCGCGTCGCTCCGCGCGCGCCGATCGGTAGGATCGGAGCCCGGCGCGCACGGAGTGACGCGCCCTACCAACGCCATGCTGGCGAAACTCTCTCCCTGCAAAAATTCAATCCTGTCCGCCACATTATTTCGCGTAGCATTTTGTTTCGCCACGTCGAGCGCATCCGGTGAGACATCGAGCCCCACAATGTGTGCTCCGGGACATTTGGCAGCGAGTGCGATGGCGATGCATCCGCTGCCGGTGCCGAAATCGAGGGCCGTTGGAGTCCAGCCTTCAGGCTGTGCCGGGCCGGAAGCACGCTGAAGCGTGAACTCCAACCATTGCCATCCCAGTTCCGCCAGGATTTCGGTTTCAGGACGAGGAACGAGCACGTGGCGGTTCACGGCGATTTCCAGGCCGCAAAAGGACGCAGAGCCGACGATGTGTTGCAATGGCTCGCGTTGGGCGCGGCGTTTGACGAGTTCGCGATAAGTGTTCGTTTCGGGATCCGTCAGGGCGCGCTCGAAGTTCAGGTATAATTTCATGCGCGGCAATTGGAGCACGTGCGCCAGCAGCAGTTCCGCCTGCAATCGCGGCGACTCAACATCTTTTTTACCCAGGAATTCCGCGCTTTTCTGGATACCCTCAAGGACGGTCATCGCCACAGGTGATACGGGATAACAAATAGGAGCCGCAAGCTTTAGGTTGTGCAACAGTAGGGCAGACACATCTAAAAGTTCTTTTCAGCTCTCCCATTAACACCGTGGCTTTAGCCCGGTGGGAGAATCGATCAAAGCGTCTTCAGCCGTTTTTAACGGCTTCCGATCGGCTCACCAAAAGCCGTTAAAAACGGCTAAGAAAATATTGCGATCCCTCTACACCGGGCTAAAGCCGCGGTGTTAATGAGATTAGGTGCCTGCCTGAGGGTTTGAAAGTGCAGAGACACACCGGTCTGCCGTTCCATTTGTTACAAACCCGCGTCAATCCTGTGACGAAAGTTAAGAGGTGGTGTCGGAATAGGTTTGCTGTTGATAACTTGTGAATAACCGGTGAATAATTCGGCATGGTGGCCAATCTAAATAGCCGTCCGGCTGAAACCACGAGCTACCGCTCGCTGTGGATATCCGATGTTCACCTTGGCACGAAACACGCACAGGTCGACAAATTGCTCGCGTTCCTGCGCGATACCGAATGCGAGCATCTTTACATCGTCGGTGATTTCATCGACGGCTGGCAGTTGCGCCGCAAGTGGTATTGGACCGAGGACTACAATCTCCTCATCCAAAAACTGTTGCGCAAGCATCGCAAGAAAACCCGCGTGACGCTGATTTACGGCAATCACGATGAGTTCCTGGAAAAATTTGTGGGCATGAGTTTCGGCGCAGTCCGGTTGGTGGAACGCGCGGTGCACACCACCGCGGATGGCAAGCGTTACCTGGTCATTCACGGACATCAATTCGACGGCTTGTCGCATTTCAATCGCCTGCTCGACCGCGTCGGTTCCACGCTTTACGACCGGATCCTCGATATGAACGTGTGGATCAATCGCGCGCGCCGGGTGCTGGGTTTTGGGTACTGGTCGTTCGCGAGCTACATCAAGCTCAAGGCGAAGGCGGCGGTGAAATACGTGACGGATTACGAGGACGCGATGATTCAATTCGCGCGCAAGAGCGGCATGACGGGCGTGATTTGCGGGCACATTCACCGGCCGGAAATTCGCGACCTCGGGGATGTGTTTTACATGAACTGCGGGGATTGGGTTGAAAATTGCACCGCGTTGGCCGAAGATTTCGAAGGCAAATTTACCCTGATAAAATTCCATGAAAATAATGTTCACAGTGCAGGGGGAGGGCCGGGGCCACATGACGCAGGCGATCGCGATGCGCGAGATGCTGGAACGCCATGGACATCAGATCGTGGCGGTCGTGGCCGGCACGAACCAAACGCGCAGCCTGCCGGCGTTCTTTGAGCAGGCGTTTTCCGCGCCGGTGCGGCCCATCACCAGCCCGGGCTTTTCGCTGAAGGGACATCGGAGCATCTCGATGATCGGCACCTTCGCGAGCCTCATCCGGAATTTGCCTGCTTATAGAAAAAGCCTGAGCGTCATTCGCGACACGATCCGGGAAGTGCAGCCGGACCTGATCATCAATTTCCTGGAACCGCTCATGGGCGTTTACAATTTGTTGCACGCGCACAAAATCCCGGTGCTCGTCGTCGGCCACCAATACATGCTGGAGCATCCGGATTTCGTCTCGGAAAAGAAATTCAAGACGCAGCAACTGGGGATGAAGTTTTACATCGGGGTCACCGGCGCGCGTTCCTCGCGGATGGCGCTGTCGTTTTATCACGCGCCGGACATGCCGCAGCGGAAGTGTTTCGTATCGCCGCCGATTTTGCGGCGGCAGTTGTTCGAACTGCGCCCGGATTTTTCCGGCGGACATTTGCTGGTGTATTTGCTCAATCACGGTTACGCCGAGGAAATCATCAAGTGGCACAAGGAGAACCCGACGGTTCCGATTCATTGCTTCTATGACAAGCCCGGCGCGCCGGCGGAGGACCGTTTTGACGCCAACCTCACGTTTCACCGCATTCACGGCGAAAAGTTTTTGCAGATGATGTCGAACGCGCGCGGCGTGGCCTGCACGGCCGGTTTTGAATCGGTGAGCGAAGGCGCGTATCTCGGCAAGCCGCTGCTGCTGATTCCGGTGGAGAATCATCTGGAGCAATACTTGAACGCCTGCGATGCCGAGCGCACCGGCCTGGGCTTGCATGACTCCAAGTTTCATCTTTCGCGAGTGCTGGAGAAGCCGAAGGGCGAGGCGACGGCGACTTTTCGGGCGTGGGTGGACCAGGCCGAAGCGATCGCGATGCGCGCGGTGGAGGCGACGGCGGGAGTGAAGGCCGTGGCGCGTGAAACAGCGGCAGCGGCGTTGCATCCGGCGCGGTGAGGAATTCTTAACAGAAGAAAACGAAGATAACGAAGACCTTTGTTTTCTTCGTTTCCTTCTGTTCCACTCCGGCTCTGTATCTGTTTTCTCAGTTTCCTCCTGTTCAATGCTTAGGTATTGACCCGACTGGCTGTCTTGGGAATGCGGCTTAACTTGCACGCGAGGTATCGCATGCAAAAACTAATTGCGCTTTTGGCGCTCGCTTTGCTCGCCGGCGGATGCGCGAGCGTGGCCACCCTGCCATCGACGTTCGGTTCGCTCAACCCCGGTTCGGCTTCGCTCGAGATTCACAACCAGACGGAAGTCAAACTCACCGAGGGCAATTTCGTCGTGGCCAAGACCAATGTAGTAGGCCGGGCGCAGGGATTTTCACTGCTCGGTTTTATCACGGTGGTTCCGGCGCGATTCCAAACGGCCATGGACCGGCTTTACGTAAAAGCCGAAATGCAAAGCGGCAAAGCGCAGACGCTGGGAAATGTCATCATGGAAAAAACGAGCGCGTATTGGGTTTTGTTTTCAATTCCGCGGGTTTCCGTGCGCGCGGATGTGGTGGAGTTTACTCCCAACGCCGCCACGATCCTGCTGCCGCACCTGCCGCCGTCGGATTCCTTGCCGTCGCCGGGCGGTGATAAATCGAGTGGGGCGAAGCCTCTTTAATAAGTTTTCAAATTTCACGACTCGATTTTTCCATTCCTGAGAGCTCGAAACTTGAGGCTGGGGCGAATATCAAAAATTGAGCGTTGTTTTAAGCCGCGGAGCGGCGAAAGAATGCGCGGCAATGGTTTTCTGTCGCCTCTCCGAGGCTTGCAAATTTTCCGCACACGGTTCCCACGGCTCGCGCCGTGGGCTATCATCTAACGCTGCTCCGCAGCTGTTTTTCGCGCTCTTTCACGACGTTAATTGGGATTTGCACCGGTTGGAATTTGCTGCTTGGAATTTGGAACTTTATCCGAACAGGCCGGGAAGATGTCGTGCCTCGATGAGAAATCCAATCCACCACACGAGCAGCACTCCGCCCCGCATATAAAACCACACGCCAAAAATGCTTTGCGCCATTCGCATGGCGAACAGTTCGCAAAATAAAAACGTGGGAATCGTGTGAGGCGAGGTCTGGAATTTCATCAACCACACAGCGACGCTGAAGGTCACGGTCAAGGCTGCTGCGATGCGTTCGTTGCGAATGAGCCGGGCGAGCCACGCATAAGGCGCGAAAATCAGGAACAGATCCGTGAACGCAATGCCAAAGAGTCCGGCGGCAAGCCAGCCCTCCAAATCAACGGGATATTCTTGCGGCATGATGGGACGCATGGCGGGATCGAACACGAAATGCAGCACGAGCGCGCAAAGAACTCCGGCGAGCGTGGCCGCGATGAACAGGGACGGTTTTATTTTCAACGTGAACACTGGCCGGCGCGTGTATTCCGTGTGCCACGCGAAGACAAATGCCCACAGGACGAACCCGCCGAGAAAAATTGTGGCTTCGAAATACCACAGCGCGAACGGCCGCGTGGTCCAGAGCACCATTCGCGGCAGGCAGAGCAGGGCGCTGCACGCGGCGGCAACCGCGGCCGCGGTCATCACTTTCGGTTGGGCGAGCCGACGCATGCGCTTGCTAATTTTTTATTGAGGCCGCCAGCAAATACCACGCGGCGTGCGGCAGCCATTGTTCGCCCCAGCGCCAGTCCTCATCCTTGCCGGTCTCGGAATATTGCAGGTCGAAATCAATATCGCGCGCGTCCCGGTAGCCGCTCGTGATGCCGTTCACGATGCCGCCGGGCGCGTTGTGGTATTCGTAGGAATCGAAGAACATGTAAAACGGATTGTTGCGGCCCGTGCCCTGCAACATGCAGCAGTCGTAGGGATTCAATCCGAGAATCCAGTTCAACTGGTCCCACGCGTAGCCTTGCAGTTGATGACAAAACGCCGGATCATCGTGAAAATATTTCGCGGCCATGCGCGCGGCGGCGGCCAGCGAACTCAGCCGGGCGTTCTCGCCCTGCCACCACGGCGCAGTCTCCGTATCGTGCGGAAAGAAAAACGCGGTGCGGCGAAAACCATTCGTGCTTTGCACCAATTGCCGCGCGTAGCCGAACGGATTGGCGACCTCGGCGGTCGTGCGCAACTCGAACTCGAGCGATTTGCGCACGGTTTCCAGAACGTGTTTTTGCGCCGGCGCGTCCGCGATTTCGTAATACTCCAGCAAACTCACCACTGGCAATCCCGCATCGGCGGCGTGGAAAAAAGGACGGTCGCCGTCATCGGCGCGCCAATAATTCGTGTGGCCACCGCTCGTGACGAGGCGGGCCATTAAGCTCTGTGCGCGCTGGTCGGCGGCCAGTTTGTAGCGATCGGTTTTTGTGGCCTTGAAGAGTTCAGTCGCGGCGAGCAAGGCGCAATAATCGTCCACGATATTTTCTTTGCCGTCATTGAGGCAGGATTGATTGTGCTCTTCCAAAAACGCGAACGCATCTTCGGCGGCTTTGAGATATTGAGCGTTGGAAAATTCGCCGGAAACCGAATACGTGCTCGCGAGCGCCAGTGCCGCGATGGCCACCCCGCCGCCCGAGCGATAGGCCACTTCATAGGCGGCGCGTTCGCCGGCCGTGTGGGTCTCGCCCATGTAGGTGGCGTTTTTGTTCGTCTTGATGGCGAAGCCGCTGCCTTCCGTAGCGATGCGGCGGTCGGCTGCGGCTTTCTCCGGCCCGGGCGCGCTGATGGAGCGGTAGAACGAACCGCCCGGGCTTTTCACGCGCACGAGATAATCCGCGCCGAACATCGCTTCATCGAGCAGGCGGCGTTTGTATTGGCGGAAGTTGGCGTCGCCGCGGCGTTGCAATTCCTCGTAGCTCTTGAACAAGCTCCAGTCGGACATCGGGATTTGTTGCGGGTTGAACCAGGTGGAGAAGGAAAGATGAGAAAGATGTTTGCCGTAATCGCCGGTGGCATCGAACCAGCCGCCGTGGACATCCGCGGTGTTCGTTGAGCCGTCGAATTTCAAATCGTGGTCGGCCTTGTCCAAAAGCCCCGAACTGCGCTGGCCTTTGAACCAGGAAATGACATCCGGCAGGGTGTATTTCTCGAGCAGGTCGTGCTCGATGTGAAACGGATACGAGCGCACGGCTCCTTTACCGGTCGCGCATTCGACCAAATAATTTCCTTCAGTATCCACCGCGCTGAAATCGGCGGTCCAAAAAACCCAATCTTTCCACTTGTCCACCGGACCGATTTTGGCGGCGTGGCCGGAAAGAATTTCTTTGCCGCTGCGCGCATTGAGAATTTTGAAGGCGCTGATATCGTCGCCGGCATGGCCGAGAATCACGGCGCGTTTGGGAACGTCCTTTTCGTAGCCGAGATGATTGGCGAGGATTTTAATTTCCTGAGCGACGCCGCTTTGAGCAAGGAGGAGACTCATCAGGAAAGCGGGAAGTGAGGAACGGATGCTCATGCGGCAGATTGTTGCGGCGGGTTTGCAATTGGCAAGAAAGTTTCGTCGAAATTGGAGCTTGGAGCTTGGAGCTTTCTCCCGTGGTCATATTTAACAAACCATGATAGGATAACGCCTGGGTACTTATGGCAAATGATTACGATGAGTTGATTCCGACTAAGGCAAGCCTTCTCGGGCGGTTGAAAAATCCGGAAGATCAATCGAGCTGGCAGGAATTTTTCGACACCTATTCGAAGTTGATTTACGGCGTGGCGCGTAAGGCCGGGTTGAATGAAGTCGACGCCCGGGATGTCTTGCATGAGACAATGGAATCCGTCGCCGAGCACATGCCGAAGTTTAAATACGATCCAAAAATTGGATCTTTCAAGGCGTGGTTGCTGAACCTCACGCGGTTGCAGATTATCGCCCATGCGTGCAAGCCCCGGTCCGCTGTGGAGACGAATTCTACGGCGCAGGAGGTCGATCGGCTGTGGGAAAAAGAATGGGATATCAACATTTTGGAGGCTGCTGT
Organism: Verrucomicrobiia bacterium; assembly: GCA_036488095.1. Classification (GTDB taxonomy): domain Bacteria; phylum Verrucomicrobiota; class Verrucomicrobiia; order Limisphaerales; family DASXHY01; genus DASXHY01. The sequence continues at coordinate 6,921 of DASXHY010000563.1, forward strand.
GGTCAACGTGAAACGGCGCCTGGAGCCCGCCAAATATCAAATCTACGACTTTTGTGTAAACAAGAAATGGTCGCCGGAAAAGGTCGCCGCTGTCTTCGGCTTATTGGTGGACCAGGTGCTCGACGCGCAGCGCGAGATAACCGAAATGATCCAGGCCGAAGCGAAGCGGCTTGAGCAGCGGATGCTTTGACCCAGCGTTTCAGCCACGGAGTAGTCCACGGCGCGAGCCGTGGGAATAGATGACAATCAATGAAAAGAGCCGCGGAGCGGCGAAAGAACTCGGGAACGCTGCTCCGCAGATGAATTGGCAGTTGATTAATTGCATGTGTTTGTGCCTGTCAGCGACTATAGATTCGGCTCACCTCGGGCGCCGTGCCAGTAGCGCAGAATATCCGCACAATTCTCTTTCCCTCGGTAACGGTAAAAAATGATGTAGGGACGGGAAACCAGAAAGCGAATACCGGGACGTTTGGCATATTGCGACCCAATGAGTGGGAAATTTTCCAGGAGTGCGACTTTATCAATTAGTTTATTTCCTACATGCAGAGCGGCATCGGGATTTTCTTTGGCAATATAACGAACTGTGGCTTCCAAGTCCGCCAAGGCTTGGGGAGAAAAGATTATTTGGCAGCCCATGAACGGACGCGCTTGCGGGCTTCGTCCACTGAAACGCCCTTGCCGGAATCAATGTCGCTGGTTGCTTCATCCAGCGACCTGAGAAGTCGTTGCTCGTCTTCGGGGCTAATACCGGGATCTTCGGGCGTCTCCAGCTTCACCATGAACTGCATCAGTTCGCGGCGCTTTGCCGGCGGCAAGGCGCTGATCTCGGCGGTGAGCGCTTCAAAACTCATGGCGTGACGATACGGCAATCTAGCACAAATATCCATTTCAATTTCAGAGACAGGCTGGAAGCGCTGTCCTACGTCAATCCTCCACCGGCACGACCAGGTTCTCCATAATGTAATCTTTGCGCTCGGGCGTGTTCTTGCCCATGTAGAAAGTCAGGATGCCGCTGGCTTCGGTTTTTTGCGCGTATTCAACTTTGCTCACGCGCATTTCTTTGCCGATGAATTGCTTGAATTCGGCGGGCGAAATTTCACCCAGTCCTTTGAAGCGCGTAATCTCCGGTTTGCCACCTAATTCCACGATGGCTTTGTCGCGCTCGGCTTCGCTGTAACAATAAATCGTTTTCTCCTGATGAGAACCGGACTTTCCGGTGCGCACGCGGAACAGCGGCGTCTCCAGCACGTAAAGGTGGCCGTCGTGCACGAGCTGATCGAAGAAGCGATAGAAATACGTGATCATCAGATTGCGAATGTGCAGCCCGTCCACGTCGGCGTCGGTGGCGAGAATGACCTTGTCGTAGCGAAGCCCTTCGAGGTTGTCCTCTATGTTCAGCGCCTGCATGAGATTGTACATTTCATCGTTCTTGTAAACGACGTCGCGCTTGAGGTCCCAGACGTTGAGCGGCTTGCCTTTCAGGACGAACACGGCCTGGTTGTTCACGTCGCGGCAGCTCGTGATCGAGCCGGCGGCGGATTGGCCTTCGCAAATAAAAACCTGCGTGCCCTGGCCTTTGCCACGCTTTTTATCGAGATGATTTTTGCAATCCTTAAGCTGCGGGATGCGGATGGTGATGGCCTTGGCGCGTTCGCGCGCGAGTTTCTTGACCTCCTGCAATTCCTTGCGCAACTGCCGCGTGTCCTCGGCCTTGGACATGATTTTCTCGGCAATTTCCTTGTTGCGATTGAAGAAGTGCAACAGTTCTTCGCGCACGTTGTTGACGAGTTCGGTGCGGATTTCGGTGTTGCCAAGTTTGTTTTTCGTCTGCGATTCGAATACCGGATCTTTCAGGCGAATCGCCACCGCCCCGACCATTGCCTCGCGGACATCGTCGCCTTCGTATTTGGCGTTGCCGTATTCGTTGACGGCCTTAAGCAGGCCTTCGCGAAAGGCGCTCAAATGCGTGCCGCCGTCGCTGGTGTATTGGCCGTTGACGAACGAATAAAACGTCTCGCCGTAGCGGCTGTTGCTGTGCGTGAAACAAAATTCCAGCGTCTTGCTCGTGTAATGAAGCGGCGGATAGAGCGGTTCCGCGCCGTCGGCTTCGAGATCCTCCAGCACCAGGTCCATGAGGCCGAGGCGCGATTGAAAAATTTTCGGCTCCGGCTGTCCCGCGACGTTCAAAATCAGCTTCAGGCCGCTGTTGAGGTAACTGTAATGGCGCAGGCGGCGCTCGATGTGTTCCAGGCGAAATTCGCTCTCTTTGAAAATGTCCGGGTCCTGCTCGAACTCGATGAAGGTGCCGTTCGGCTCCTTGGTTTTGCCTTTGTCTTCCTTCTTGAGTTTGCCTTGCTTGAACGAAGCTTCGGCGAATTCACCATCGCGATGGCTGCGCACCATGAACACTTTCGACAGCGCATTCACGGCTTTGGTGCCGACGCCATTTAACCCGACGCTGAATTGGAACACGTCGTCGTTGTATTTCGCGCCGGTGTTAATTTTGGATACGCAATCCACGACTTTTCCGAGCGGGATGCCGCGCCCGAAATCGCGCACCGCGACGCGATTGCCCTCGATATGAATCTGCACTTCTTTGCCGTGGCCCATGATGAATTCATCCACGGCGTTATCGAGGACTTCCTTCATCAAGATATAGCAGCCGTCGTCGGGATTGGAGCCATTGCCGATACGCCCGATATACATGCCCGTGCGAAGACGGATATGCTCCAGCGAGGACAGGGTTTTGATCTTACTCTCGTCGTAATTGTGTTTCGCGTTTTCAGCCATAGTTCAACGCCTTTCAACTTTCAGGAAAATGCGATGAGATGCAAACAGGAAATGAACGTTTTCGCGAGGACCGTTGAGATTCGGTGCCGTTTCGTGTTTTTCCATTTGGAAATTTTTGGAAATTTCGAGCATTGTATCCGGCGTGAACAAAGCAACCGCTGCACCCACAAAAAAGACCCAATTCGCCAGTGACAACACCGTCGGCATGTGCCCGGAAGTTCTGGAAGCGTTCCTCAAGGCGAATCGCGGCGATTTGCCATCGTACGGAAATGATTCGTGGACGGAGCGCGCGGCGAATTTGTTGCGCGAATTGTTCGAGACGGATTGTGAGGTGTTTTTTGTCTTTAATGGCACCGCCGCAAACTCGCTCGCGCTGGCGTCCTGTTGCCAATCTTATCACAGCATTATTTGTTACGACCATGCTCACATTTACGAGGACGAGTGCGGCGCGCCGGAGTTTTTTTCGAACGGCGCCAAGCTCCTCGGTGCCGAGGGGCCGCACGGCAAAATCTCTCCGGCCGTCGTCGAGCAACTGGCTCTCAAACGCGCCGATCTGCACTTTCCCAAACCGCGCGTGGTGAGCCTGACGCAGTCGACGGAATTGGGAACGGTTTACCAACTGACGGAACTCGCGGCGATTCGCGAAGTCACGAAACGCTTCGAACTGTTCACGCAGATGGACGGCGCCCGTTTCGCCTACGCCGCGGCTTCGCTCCAGACGGCGCCAAAGAAAATAACCTGGGAACTCGGCGTCGACGTGCTTTGTTTCGGTGGCACGAAACTTGGCATGGCGTGCAGCGAAGCGATAATATTTTTTAATCGCGAACTCGCGGCGGAATTTGAGTATCGCTGCAAACAAGCGGGGCAACTGGCCTCGAAGATGCGTTTTCTCGCCGCCGGTTGGGTCGCAATGCTCGAGAACGGCGCATGGTTAAAACACGCGCAGCACGCGAATCGTTGCGCCAGGCTGCTGGAGAAACGCTTGGTGACCGAGGCCAAATTGCGTCCGGCTCATCCGGTGGAGGCCAACGCGGTCTTTGTGCCGCTACCGGAAAATCTAGCGAAAGGCTTGCACGAACGAGGCTGGGAAATTCACGAATTTGTCGGTGGCAGCACGCGCTTCATGTGCTCATGGCAAACGACTGAGGCGGATATCGATGCGCTGATGGCGGATATCCTGGCGATTAAAACAGGTTGAAATGTTTAATCCAGGAAATAAGGGAACTTGGACAGGAGAGAGGGCCAAATTTACAAAAAACGGGAAAAGACTTTTAACAGGAGGAAGCAGAGGAAGCAGAGAAGAAGAACCACCGAATAGATTTTCTTTGTTGTCCCGCCAATTCCCCGTGTAGTGTTTGAAATGCATCCGCTATTTCTGAAGGCTTCCGGATTAACGGAGACAATCATCGCCGCAGCTATTGAAGTTCATCGTGACAAAGGTCCCGGGTTGATCGAGTCCGTTTATGAATGGTGCCTGCTTAAGGAACTGGAACTCCGACGACTCAACTGTGTCTGCCAACAGTCCGTTATAGTCCAATACAAAGGTTTCACGCGTGAGATGCCGTTGCGTTTTGACCTCTGCATCGAGGGATGCATTTTGGTCGAGGCAAAAGCTGTGGAAAAGATCCTGCCCATCCACAAAGCACAACTATTGAGCTACATGAAATTGTTGAACATACCCCTCGGGTTGCTTATTAACTTCCACGAGATGAAGGTAACGGATGGCATCAGCCGTCTGGTTCTTCCTGGAGCTGGCCGCTGACTGCATCAAAGCGGAATCGAGCCGGGAGCCGAAAACCAGAATCTTCCTCTGCTATCTCTGCTTCCTCCTGTAAAATGTCTTAGTTGGGCACGAGCCGATAAAACCGCGCCGGCACTGCGGACGGCGGCAGGCGGCCGTTTTGGCCGGTGTCCACGATGGAAAGTGGGGCCAATGAACTGTTCGTGATCACGTCCACGAGTTGCCACGGCCCAGCGAGCGACTCCGCGGATTCAATGCGCCATACGGTGTTCGGTGGGACGGAAACGCTTAGGTTGATTTGCGGTGTCAGCAGTGAGCCACCACCGTTTGCGCCGGCGCCTGCCTGAATCAATTGCGTCGAAATATTCAGCGAAGGATCGGTGGCGGGCGTCCCGGTCACGGCCTTCAAATCCATGTCGAAGGCGATATCATCGTAGTCCACCGCCCAGACGTTATGCAGTGCGACGGCGATGGTGTTGGTGCCGGCGTGAAGCAGGTCCGCGAAGGGCGTGAGATCGTAATAACGCACTTCATTCCCAGGGTTGCTGACGACGTCGATGCCGGAAGTGACGAGTTTCGTGCCGTTGAGATAAATGTCCGGCGGATTTCCCGCGTCCGTGCACGTGGCGGACAACAGCAGTTCTTCACACGGAAGGGATGGCAGGACGAATTCGCGGCGGAAATAATAGAGCGGTTGGCGCTGCGGCAAAAGCGTCACGAGGTTCGCAGGGCCGGTGCCTGCGCCAAATTTGGCTGTGCCGATGGGCCAGAGCGCGTCAGCAAAATCCGGCGCGAACCAATTTGCCGGCGGCGTTGCGGTCGCATAGCGCCATGTGGAACCGAACGGAATCAATTCTGTCCAGTTCGTCGCGTCGGGCGACGGCAGCGCGCGAAAGAAAAGGTTGTCGAGATAAAGGAAGCCGCTCGCCGGTGCGCTCACGGAATACCAATGCGAGAGTTCCACGTTCGGAAATCCAGCGGGCATCACGAACGTTCGATTCGCGTAAGTCCAATCCGTGTTTGTCGTGCCGATGCTGAAATAGGGCGTGAAATAATTCGGATAGGGCAGGGCGGGGCGATCATTCGTATTCGCGGCAGTCTTGCTGGAAGTCCATTGCAGCCAATGTTGTGACGGTTGCGAGATGCCGCCGCTTTTGAAAAATCCGCCGAAGCTGTAAAGCGTGCCGGGTGTGACCGGCAGAACGGAGTAGGGCGTGCCGTATTGATTGTATTGGGAAATGGACGCGCCGCTGCTTTGATTGAGCAGTGTGATTTGCATCGATTTTTTGCCCTGGTAAAAAATATTTGTCGAGACCGTCATGTTGGTCCAATTGATGTTGCCCCACCATTTGTCCCAATGACTGTTGTCGTCTTCCTCGAAACCGGCATTCGCGACGAGGTTGCTGTTGAGGCCGGAAAGAATCGGAAACGGCGCGGACAAAACCGTGTTCGTGGGATAGACCGCCGCGACCTCATATATATACTGGCTGCCAGGCTTGAGCGAAGCGTCGGTGTAGGAGGACGTGTTCGCGGTGAGCGTCACGATGTGCGTGAACGGGCCTTCGGGTTGTTCGGCGCGATAAATCTGCCAGCCCAGCGGCGAGCTCGTCGCCGGAACACTCCACGAAAAGCTCCCGCGGCGATAACCGGAAGCTTTGCTCGTAATCATCGGCGTGCCGGGCGGAAACAGCGAGCTGCCGAGATTGCCGTCGCGATGCTTGTTGCCGCGATGTGTGGACCACGAAACCGGGCCGGCATTGGTCGAGCCGAAGTTTTGAATATAGACTGTTCCGGCCATCGAGCGATAAACAACATCGAGACCGTTCCCGTAAACATTGGCGATGCTTGGGATATGTTTAAGGCCGCCGGGAACGGGCACCGTATATTTCAGTGTGCCGTCGAGTGCGTAGACGTAAAGATTACCGTCCGACGGATTCGCCGCCGGATTGTAAGTGCCGATAATAATTTCCTCCCGCCCGTCACCGTCTACGTCGCCGACGACCGGCGGCGTGGGCAAGTAAGGATAAAAGTTTTTGGGCCAGCCCGCGTGATTCACGAGTTCGACGCCATCCCAGTAACGGAAATTAATCTCATACGAATGCGTGAAGCTGAGCACGTCGATGTGATTATCGTGATCGGGGTTGATCGGGATCATGCAGGCGTTGTTCTGCCATTGATTGAGCGGAAAATTGACCTGCTGCTTCCATTGCCGCCAGAGGATCGCGCCGTCGTTGTCGAGGATGGTTTCGTTCGGCTGCCAGGGGGAAGTGTATTGCGTAGTGGGCACGAGCACTTCGCTGAGGCCGTCGCCGTCGATGTCGGCGGTGAAAACATCCACGCCGATTTCGTAGGAGCCGCTGATAACCTGCGAATTTTTGCCGAATTGGCCGATCAAATTGCCGCTGCCGTAGAAACCGTTTGGTTTGGTTTTGTCGAAGGCGGCCACGCTGCCGCTGTCGTTGAGCACGTAGGTTTCGAGCGGGCGATTCGTATTGGCGTGGCCGAGCGCGAGGCCGGCTTCGACAAGTTGCTCAATGTGATAGATATATTGCTTCGCGCCGGTTGCCGCGTCGAAAAAAACCACGCCGCCGGACCAGGTTTCGCCGACCGTTCCCCATTGGCCGCTGCCCCAGATTGGGCTGATGAACGGATTATAATCCTGGTAATCGCTGGTGCTGTCCGGGTCAATTTTCCAGGCGGTGACAACTTCCTTTTTACCATCGCCATTCACGTCCGCGATCATGGGGCTGGAAACTTCCGATGAAAAAACGGCGGTCGACGGGAGGTGCGAAATAAACCCGCCGCCGTTCGACCAGTAAAACCCGTTCGTGGGGACCATGTAGCCGCTGTCGGGAACGTAATTTAAACGATTCACCTGGTTGGACCAAACGAGCGAGCCATCGCCGCGCAGGGCGATCACACTCGTCCCACAAGTAAAAATAATTTCGTCGCGGCCATCGCCATCGAGATCGTAGAGCGTGGGCGAAACATTGATTTCATTGCCGCCATTGTAAGGGAAACCCGGCAGGCGCGTGCCGTCTGGTTTGAAGGCATCGAGCAGCCATTGACCGGAGGAATTGCGGTAGGGCACGACAATGTCCAGCGTCCCCGAGTTATCGAGGTTGCCGACGGCGAGCGTGCCGAGCTGCCAGCCGCCGTCGCCCGCCTGGAAAGACGAGACTTCCGCCGCGTGTGCGGCGGTCCATCCGGGCCAGAGCATGGCCGCTACGACACAAGTTGCCCATGTGAGCCTTCTGTGCATTCAGCCCACATTGTCGCCCTTGGGTGACGGGAGGAAATCGGGCAACGTCCGAGTTTATTGTCGGCGGATGGACTACAACCGCTTGATTGAGGAACGAGAAGAGTCGGGGGAATGATTGGCCGAGGAAAAAACGCGGAAATGATGCGGAGGTTTTTGATTTTTTTGTTTCTGTGAAGAGCCGAAAATTTTCGTCGTATGTCCGCGAACAGGCTGACATGAGCGCTTCCGGTTAAATGTTAGTTACGAGTGTGTAGAACTTTGGGCAAATGAAGAGCTTCTGGTTGTATTTTTTATTTCGCGGTCTGAGTATCGCATTCGTTCCACTCGTTAATCGTTTTACAGAAGGGTTGCTATGTATCGCGTTTGTAATTGGCAGGCTTTGAGTGGGGCCTTATTTGCTGGACTGTTCTTCATTACAAGTTTATCGGCGCTCTCGGCGGAACGGCAGGATGACCAGTTGCTCGTCACGTCCGTTCGGGGCCGAAGTTCCTATTCTGACGATCGGATTAATTGGCATTCGCTTGACTCAAATATTGTTTTGAGAAAAGGAGCGATCATTCGAACAGAAGGAGATTCAACTGCGGATTTTATCATGAACTCCAGCGGGACGGCGTTGCGATTGATGCCGAATACCCTGGTCGAGACGACCACGCTGGAAAAGGAAGTTGCCGGGGAAGAAGTCATCACGTGGACGGTCCTGGAACTTCGGGCTGGCGGCATTATTGGAGCGCAACGCAGGTTGGACAACCTGTCAACTTTCCGCATCGATACTCAGGCGGGAGCGGCGAAGATTCGGGGCTCAGAGTATATGGTGCTGGCCGATGGAACAGTCCGTTGCCTGGCCGGCCTGGTAATGGTGGATTCTGCCGCAAACGGCTGGGAGACATTTAACGTGTTGGCGGGCTCCTCGTTTGATCCCACCACAAAGGCTTTGGCGCCAACGGATCAGGGCGTTTTCACCATGGTCGCCGCTGATATGGACGCCGTTCGAAAAAACGGACGAAGCATCAAGAAAGAATCCGGCTACGTCATGGTCAAATTGGATGAAAAAGTGTCTCCGACGAAGGGAAATAACGGTGTCGGTAATGGCCAGGATCCTGCGCCGCCGGGCAATCCGCCTCCGAATGACGGGCCAGGCACCGGCCCCGGCAACCCCGGCAACAAAGGCGGCGCTAAAAAGTAGCTGCCACACGTCGTCCATTTTGCGAACTGCTTTTCAAGCCGCTTTCTCGGCTTTGGGGTTCGTTTGTGGTTTCAAGGTTTAGTGAAAACCAAAGCCGAACCAAAGAGGAAAAAGACGCCAAGGGCGGCATGCACGGCGATACAAAACCAGAACAATCGACCATGTTTGTGCCGTTCACAGACCCGCCCGCGCTCTCTCGAGACAACTCCCTGGTAAAGTGATAGCGAAACGTTCGCGAAAATTGCCATTGCAGTGAGCAAGAAGAATAACGACATCATGCGCTGCCAGCATGCGCTCAAAAGCAGCGAAGCGATCACTGGTAAAATTTCGAGAGAGAGCAGTCTTAGTAACAAGACGCGGCTTCGTTCTTGTTGGCTGGCGTTCGGCTTTGGCAGGATTAATTCGGGAGCCTGACCTGCGCATTTCCAGCAACCGTTGA
>DASXHY010000570.1:0-2640 GCA_036488095.1 Verrucomicrobiia bacterium
CCGTTAGCAGACCGTTAAATAAGTAGCAGCCGACGTGAATTGGCTCCAACTTTAAAAATCTTCAAAACTGAATTGGGCCGACTCACGTCGGCTGCTACGAAATTTAAGTACGTAGCGCAGGTTGCCGAACCTGCTGTATCGCGGACTGCCAGTCTGCGAAGTGTGATTAAGCCCCGCGCCCACCGAACCAGAAGACTTCCACAAAGCATCGCGCCCGTCCCGGGCGCAGAAACGTTCGAACTCGAGTGGCAGAATACCAGCATCTGCGCGTTCGATTTTTAGCCCCGGAGGGGCGAAGGATAGCAGCCCCGCGTAAGTCCGCGCAGCGGACGCACCCGGGGATCAAGTCAAAAAAACCTCTCTCACTTTCCGGCTCCGCCGGGCGCTTGTCTCGCCATAGCTGCTATGCGACGACGGAAGCGCAGCGAGTATCTCGGTTCTTTGGATTTGCGCAATAACTGTGCGCCCACCCGCCGCGGAATGGATTGCGAAACCGTTTCGCATTTCTCAAGCTACTGCCCCAGAACTTGTTGCGTCGCAGGTTTCGCGAAAACCCCTCTTTCCTGCGGGGAGTGGAAAACATTACCGTAAGTTTTTCGGCATCGCCCGCACCTGATAAAGTGAAATCAAAAACTCAAATGAACACCTGTGAAGCCAAAACCCAAAAAAAGACCGTTCACCGCCGGTTTTCTCCGGTTTTCTTCAGTTTTCTCCGACGGGGGTAATAAAGACCAAAAACCGCAGATGACACGAAACTCGAAACCCGAAACTCGAAACGAGAATATGGAGCCGGAGAACGGTCTACAATTTATCCGACTGAATCCGGGTAAATCCGACTGAATCCGACTGAATCAAACCGATCAAGGGGGTAGGGGGTGGGCGATGTTGCGCGCGGCGGCAACCCGAACGAATTCAAGAAATTGCTATATCATCTCGCTAAATCCCGGCAAACTGCGGCGGACTCCTGCGGCAAAACATGACAAAGACCAACATATCCAGTTCCGGGTATAATCGTTTCCTGCTGCTGGTCGCGGGGTTGGGTGGGCTGCTCTTCGGCGTGGATGTCGGGATCATCGCCGGCGCGTTGCCGTATTTGGAAGCCACCTCCCAGTTGAATTCCAACCAACTTTCTTTCATCGTCGCGGCCGTTTTATTGGGCGGAGTAATCTCAACGCTTTTCGCCGGCACGCTGGCCGATCTATTTGGCCGCAAGACCATGATGATATTCAGCGGCGTGCTATTCGTCACGAGTGTGCCGGTCATCGCCTTGTCGCACAGCTACGGCGCATTGATTACCGGACGCCTCCTGCAAGGCATCAGCGGCGGAATGATTGGCGTCGTGGTGCCATTGTATCTCGCCGAATGCCTCGCCGCGTCGAACCGCGGCAAGGGCACCGGGATTTTTCAATGGCTGCTGACCCTCGGCATTCTCGCCGCCGCAATCATCGGTTTTTATTTCAGCGGCCGGGTCGATGAAGTCGCCCGGCTCGGCGATGCGGAAAAACTTTTTAAATTTAAAGACGTCGCCTGGCGCAGCATCTTCTGGGTGTCATTGCCGCCCGGAATCCTGTTTGTCATCGGCAGCTTTCTCGTATCGGAATCGCCGAGATGGCTGTTTCGACGTGGTAAAAAGGATGCCGCCTCTCACGTCTTGCTGCGTTCACGTTCCCCGGAACAAGCCGCCATTGAATTGCGGGAAATGGAAGACATTGCCGCGGCCGAAAAAAGCCGTTCTGCCGCCGGCGACGCCAAACGCGATTCGCTGTTGCAGCGGAAATACATCGTCCCGTTTGTGCTCGCCTGCGTCATTCTGGCGTGCAATCAGGCCACCGGTGTCAATTCCATCATCATGTACAACACCGCCATCCTCCTTCAGGCGGGTTTGAATGATAAGCAGGCGCACCTCGGTTATGTGCTGCTGACGTTGGTGAATTTTTTGACAACCATCATTGGCGTCGCGCTCGTGGATCGCAAAGGCAGAAAATTTCTCTTCTCGGTGGGCACGGCAGGCATCATCGTTTTAATGCTCGTCGTGGGATTCGTGTTTCGCAAAAGCGAAGCGCAACGTGTCGATGTCAGGGACGCCTTGCAGGCGCTCGTGAATTCGTCGAACCAAACGGCCGTCGTCACCTTTGATGAAACCTCCGCCGCCCGATGGCTCGCGCAATCCGGTAAAACGATCGCTCAACCGAAGACCCTCGTCGTGATTTATTCTTATGGCGATTTTAATGCCGCGAGCAAAGTCATCCGCTCCGATGATCCCGAAGCGAAACTCGTGCTCAACCGCGAGAGTTGTGTTCCAGAAACAAAAGTGTCCGCCGTTTTCAAAAATCCTTTCGCGAATCTCACCGCCGCGCGCACGGCGCCGCTGAAAATCGAGCACGCCCTCATCACACCCGTGCCCTCCCCGCAGAACGGCTGGCTGACCGCCGTTTTGATGTATTGTTATATGGCTTTCTTCGCCGTTGGGCCGGGTGTTTGCGTCTGGCTCGCGCTTTCCGAACTGATGCCCACCCGAATCCGCTCCAAAGGCATGAGCTTCGCCTTGCTCGTCAACATTGCCGTCTCCACCACCATCGCCGGCGTCTTTTTGCCGACGGTCGGCCAATATGGCTACTCCACAATGTTTTTTATATTCGC